>NZ_FMWY01000014.1:0-75666 GCF_900103145.1 Nitrosospira sp. Nsp18
CACTCTTTACCATATCAAGGTCTCCTTTTCGGTAACCTTCAATATGGCGCAACGTTATTTCTCAGAATACCTTTCGGTTACATTTAATTCGGCGCAATTCGCCGGCTTCCCACAGTGATTGACCGTTGTTTGATAGCAGGGGATAATTTTTCTTGATTAATTTTATTTGCGACTCAATATGAACGCGCCAGCAGACTCAAATTTAGCCGCAGAAATGCAAGTTCCCTTGAACTTTACCGATAATGCGGCAAGCAAAGTCAGACAATTGATTGAAGAAGAAGGGAACAATGAGCTCAAACTGAGAGTATTTGTAGCAGGTGGAGGATGCTCCGGTTTCAAGTACGGCTTCACGTTTGATGAACTGACGAGCGAAGATGACACGGTAATCGAAAAGAACGGCGTGAAACTTCTGGTAGATCCGATGAGCTTTCAGTACCTGGCGGGAGCGGAGATCGATTATCAGGAAAATGCCGAAGGTGCGCAGTTTGTTATCCGAAACCCAGGCGCTGCCAGCACTTGCGGTTGCGGGTCTTCATTTTCTGTTTAGGTATAGATAAGACAGGAAAATTTAGGCCGGGTAAAACCTAAGCCGGGTAAATTGCACCAAGCAACCTCGCGCCCTTGGCGCCGGTTACCGCAGGCAGATTGCCGGGAATTCCCTGGATGACTTGTTTGGCCAGCCAGGCAAAAGCAAACGCTTCCAACCAATCCGCATCGATGCCAAGGCTGTCTGTCAATTCCACTTTCCTGCCAGGCAGTGCTGTTCGCAGCGCGTCAACCAATAACCCGTTACGCGCTCCACCTCCGCACAAGTAAATTTCTGCCGCATCTGGGAAATAATCGAATACCGGCCTGGCAATCCCCAATACGGTTAACTGCAGCAAGGTGGCCTGTACGTCCGCCGGCGCCTCTTTTCCAGATAAGCAACTCTCCAGCCAAGCGAGGTTGAATGTTTCTCTTCCCGCACTTTTGGGGGGCGGAAGAGAAAAAAATGGAAGCGCCAGAAGTTTTTCGAGCAGGCTGTGTATTATTCTTCCAGACCCGGCCCATGAGCCATTTTCGTCATATATCTTGCCGGTATGTTGCAGGCACCAGGCGTCCATCATCATATTGCCAGGTCCGCAGTCGAACCCGATGACTTCTCCATTGGGCGGCAGGCTGGTAAGATTACAAATCCCACCGATGTTGACAACGAGACGGTGAATTTGAGGATGGGTGAACAAGATATGATGAAACGCCGGGACCAGGGGCGCGCCCTGGCCTCCCGCGGCTATATCACGACTTCGAAAGTCCGCCACCACAGTGATGCCGCTGAGTTCAGCCAGCAATGCGGCGTTGCACAACTGGATAGTGTAACCTCTTCCGGATTCCGGGCAATGACGCACCGTCTGGCCGTGACAACCGATTGCGGTAACCTCCTCTGGCCCTACGTCGCTTTCGCTAAGTAAGCCCGCTACCGCCTCTGCATAGCGTCGTGCAAGCTCATTGCCAAGCATGGCGGCAGTATGCAGTTCATCATGACCAGGATAATGCAGGTCAAGCAGTTGACCGCGAAGGGCTGCGTCGTATGGCAGATAAAAGGTGTGCGACAGCAACGGGGGAGACGGACTCAAGTCGGCCAGCACCGCATCTATCCCGTCCAGACTGGTGCCGGACATGAGTCCAATATAGTAAGCGGCTTTCAAATTCTTCCGCCTGGACGCCTCTGGTATCTACCTAAGAACTAGCTCAAGACTAGTCCAGGAATGCGAGGCTGGTGCCACGCAGCGCATCCAGCCTGGCCATCGACGACTTTGTATATTCGTAAAACGCGGACATTTGCCGGGGTGAAACGGGATTGGCGGTCGGCATCGCCACCTTCAAAGGGTCACGCTGGACGCCCTTGAACCGGAATTCATAGTGAAGATGTGGTCCCGTCGCCATTCCGGTTGAGCCGACATGGCCGATAATGTCGCCCTGGCGGACGTGCTGCCCTTTTTTCAAACCCTTCGCGAAAGACGACAAGTGGCCGTAAACGGTGGAATAAGACCCCTGATGCTCCAGGAAGATGACATTACCGTACCCATCCTGCCAGCCCGCGACTGCCACGATCCCATCGGCAGCAGCCTTGACTCCGGTGCCCGTTGGGGCGGCATAGTCGATCCCTTTATGAGCACGCCATGTTTTCAGGATCGGATGGAAACGACCGCTGGAAAAACCGGAACTGATGCGGGAAAACTCCAGCGGCGAACGCAAGAATGCTTTTCGCAGGCTCTTGCCGTCGGGCGTGTAATAACCGCTTTCCCCGTTCTCCACCTGGAAATACAATGCCCTGTAAGGCGTTCCCTGGTTAACGAACTCCACCGCCAGTACTCGACCTGCCCTTGCGGGTTCGCCATTGCCATAGAGAGAATCATATACCACCGTAAAACGGTCGCCCTTGCGTAAATCCCGATGGAAGTCAATCTCTGTGGCTAAAATATCGACAATCTGGGTAGCGATACTGTCAGGCACACCCGCGCTGTCGACGGCAGCAAACAGCGAGCTGTTTATTACGCCGGATTTCATCTGGATATGCGTCTCCAGCTTTGCTGGTTGTTCGCTTAATTTGAAGGTGCCAGCAGCTTTTTCCATCACAAGCTGCTCGCTGCCGCCCGGAAAATAGCGGAGTAAAAGCAGCTCGCCCGCTGCCGTGGTTTGCGCATGCATCGTTTTGCCGGCTACCAATTGATGCACTGCCTTGATATCTCTTGTATCCCGTAGAAAACCGGTTGCGTCCTGAGTATTCACGTTAAGGCGTGAAAGTAGGGTTGCAATCGTGTCCCCACGCTGGATGCGTTCCTGGCGCCAGAATGTCATATCGACGTCGGAAGCCAGGTGAGTTTCAGGAAGCTCGAGGCTGAGAACGACCTGCTCGATGGGTAATTCTTCTACGGAGGTATCTGGTGCGATACCAAAAGCGGCCATCATGCCGAACAAGGGAAAACTGGATAACAGAATGAGCCAGCGCAGCCTTTTTTTTGTCAACATCGGCGGCTTTTGCGCTAGAACACTATTTTTGTCGCCCTGCATGCTTTCCCCCACGACCATTGAGGGCATAGAGTCTAACATAAAATTTGTCCTGCACGGGAAATGCAGACCCAATTAACCGGGAGTCTAAGTGGAGTCGAGACATACCCTTGATATCGGTTGATCCCTAATCAACCTTGCCAAGGTTTTGCGACGTCACCCGATGCAACGCAATAACAAGCATATCTCTGGAAAACGGCTCCCCAGTATCGGGACTCAATGTTTACTTTTCGGTTCAACGACAGCTATTGTATAATTCCATTGATTCAAGAATCACTGAGTAAATCGCTACCTGAAGCTCGAAAACTTCAGCGGGCGATCCGCCTTTTTCTCGAATTCAAGAGACATCTTTAGCGTAGTTGTTCTTCGAATCGCGCCGATCTGAACCGCCACTTCCAATCCGTTGCATGGGCATTTAGCCCCTCTGCGCATTTTCAGACGAGCATAGTATGTCTACAGAAGACCTTACGCTTGATTTACTGACGTACCATGCATTTCCCCGTCTTGCTTCGGCGCTGCGGTCACGCTCCGATGTCATCATACAAAAGTGGGAAACCGCCGTGCGTGCCATGCTGCCTGCCGCCGACGAACTCACTCTCCTACAGCTTCGAAATTCGCTGCCCGCGATTCTGCAAGAAATCATCGATGTATTTGAGTCAAACAAGCCGCATGAAACCCGCGAACTCATAGAAGGCAGCAAAAGCCATGGCTCTACGCGCTTTCACGAAAGCTACAGCATAAGAGAGCTGATTATCGAATACCAGCTACTGCGTAGAATAATCATAGAACAAATTTCAGAGGACCTGAACGAGGTGCTGGACACCAGAAGCACCGTGGCCTTGAACATGGCGATAGATACAGCGCTCCAAAGCGGTGTGGTTACGTTTACCGAAGACCTGCAACAGCAGATTAAAGCCTCTGCCGAGGCCCAGTCCAAATATCTCTCCTTCTTGTCGCATGATCTTCGGAATCATCTCAACCGGGCAACACTTCATCTGCAGCTTCTCGCCGCAAAGCTTGCCCAGTCTCCGGAATATTCCGAGAGCGTAGAGGATATCCGATCAGTCAATCGATCCATTTTGCAGACAATATCGGGGATGGATCGAATACTACAGGCAGAACAGCTCCGGCAAGGGTCGATGGAGCCCGATATCCAGCCTGTGGATTTGAATTTCGTGCTAAAGGATGTCGCAAAGCAGTTGTATCCTGGAGCAAAATCCAAAGGGCTGGAGTTGGACGTGGACGTGCCCGAAGATGCCGGGATAGGGAGCGATGAAGGCCTGCTGACTCTTGTTTTGCATAACCTGCTTTGCAATGCAATAAAATACAGCGCAAAGGGAAAAGTAAAAATAACAGCCGTCAACAAATCAAACGGCGAAGAACGGGGGTGGGTGATCAGCATCAGTGATCAAGGGCCCGGCATCGCTCCGGAAAATTTGCGGCATCTGTTCGAGGCCTTCAGGCGCGGCAATACGTACGGCACCCCTGGAGTAGGACTGGGATTATCCATTGCATCCCACGCTACCAAACTACTGGGCGGCATTTTGGAAGTCGAGTCGCAAGTCAATGACGGATCGACCTTCCGATTAGTATTGCCTCAGCGATGACCACTCGCCCCTCTTATACTTTCCCCGTTTACGGGTTCGCTCGTTATCGCAATTATTTTTGACGTACCCGATGCGCCCGGCCAGCGAGTCGGCCGCTCCAGACATAAGGCCGACGGGATGAGTTATTGAAGCAATTGAAAATAATCCGCACGGAATTTAGTATTTCCTTTCTGGTCGGCGCACTTACCGTTCTCGGTTTTGCGCCGTTTTATCTTTTCCCGATCCCGCTTTTCACGCTCGCGCTGCTATGCCGTTTTTGGCGCAGAAGTGCGACGCCCTTCAATGCGGCAATGCTGGGCTTTTCTTTTGGCATGGGCATGTTCAGCGCGGGGGTGACCTGGATTTACGTAAGCCTGCATGATTTTGGCGGTATGCCGATGGCGGCCGCGGTGCTCGCGCTGTTTGTCTTGTGCGCTTATCTGGCGCTGTTCCCGGCGCTGACAGGCTGGATACTGAAAAAACTTCCAATCGCTTCGGCCTATGTATGGTTTTTGGTTGCCGGCGCGCTGTGGGGACTCTCCGACTGGCTGCGCAGCGTACTGTTCACCGGTTTTCCGTGGCTGACATTGGGGTATTCGCAAGCTCCGCAGAGCCCATTGGGCGGTTTCGCGCCAGTAATAGGCGTCTATGGCGTGTCAATGATACTGGTCTGCAGTTCGGCGCTCTTGTGCCTGCTTTTTGAAAGAGAATTCCGCAAAAAAAGTTACGTGCTCACGCTGTTCGCTATCTGGATTGCCGGCTTCGGCTTACAGCAAGTCCGGTGGACTGAACCACAAGGCGAGCCGGTAACGGTTAGCCTCCTGCAAGGGAATATCTCCCAAGACCTGAAGTGGCGCGCGGATCAACTCGTGAATTCCCTGGAAAGGTATGCCGCGCTTACGCTTGAGAGCAACAGTCGCCTGATTGTCACGCCGGAAATTTCCATACCGCTTTATCGTAAGGAGGTGCCGGCGAGTTACCTCGAACAACTCGCGGCCCATGCGCGGCGGAACGACGGAGACATCCTGGTGGGGATGGTCGAAGTACCGGATGGTAGCCACGGATTCTATAATTCCATGTTCAGCTTTGGCACTTCGCCAGATCAGAGTTACCGAAAACACCATCTGGTCCCGTTCGGTGAGTTTATTCCATTGAAATTTCTGTTCGGCTGGGTCGTCAATGTATTTCCATTGTCAGACTTCTCACGCGGCGGCCTTGACCAGAAACCCATGAATATTGCCGGGCAAAGGGTGGCAGTGAACATCTGTTATGAAGATGTATTCGGTGAGGAAATAATTCAGCAACTACCGGAAGCCACACTGCTTGCCAACGTCAGCAATGATGCCTGGTTCGGCCGATCCATCGGTCCGCGTCAGCACTTGCAGATTTCACAAATGCGCGCGCTGGAAACCGGCCGTTATATGCTGCGTGCCACCAACACAGGGGTGACCGCCATTATCAACGAGCGTGGTATCGTGTTACAGGAAGCCGAAATTTTTACCACAACCGCGCTGCACGGCCTGGCGCAGGGCTATACCGGTGCAACACCCTATGTCCGGTTCGGCAATAGTCTGCTATGGGGACTTGCCGGAATAATACTTTTGATCGCCCTGTTGCCGGTTTTTCGCGGCAGGCGTAAAAACCTGTAAAATCCCACTGTTGTGGTTATTAAACCTAAATCCGGTGGTTGACCGCTCATTCGATAGATCAGCGTTATGATTAATAACAATATTTCTTATTAGTTGACGCTTATCTTCCGGATGAGGGCGCTACGGGACTACCGGATTTAGATTAAATCCACCATCACAATTTCTCAGGCGTTTCATGCGTACATTCCAGGAAATTATTCTCACCCTGCAGCATTATTGGGACAGGCAGGGCTGCGCGCTGCTCCAGCCCTATGATATGGAAGTGGGCGCGGGCACTTCGCACACTGCGACCTTTCTTCGTGCCCTCGGCCCCGAGCCCTGGAAAGCGGCTTACGTGCAGCCTACCCGGAGGCCCAAGGATGGCCGCTATGGGGAAAATCCTAACCGCTTGCAGCACTATTATCAGTTTCAGGTTGTTCTGAAACCGGCGCCCGGCAATATCCTGGAACTGTACCTCGGTTCGCTGGAAGAGCTCGGCTTTGACCTGAAACAAAACGATATTCGATTCGTCGAGGATGACTGGGAAAATCCCACCCTGGGCGCCTGGGGCCTGGGGTGGGAAGTGTGGCTGAATGGCATGGAAGTGACGCAGTTTACGTATTTTCAGCAAGTCGGCGGCATAAATTGCAGGCCGATCACGGGCGAGATCACTTACGGCCTGGAGCGCCTCGCGATGTATTTGCAAGGCGTGGAGAATGTGTTCGATCTCATCTGGACAGAAGGGCTCTCCTACCGCGATGTATATCATCAGAACGAGGTCGAGCAATCCGCCTACAATTTCGAGCACAGCGATGTTGATTTCTTGTTGGCTGCCTTTTCAAGTCACGAAAAACAAGCCAGATATCTGATGGAACATAGGCTGGCATTGCCGGCTTACGAGCAGGTGCTGAAAACAGCGCATGCTTTCAATCTGCTGGATGCACGCGGTGCGATTTCCGTTACGGAGCGGGCTGCATACATGGCGCGAATTCGCGACCTCGCCCGCAGCGTGGCGGAAGCCTATTATGAAAGCCGGGAACGCCTGGGTTTCCCCATGGCGCCACGCGAGTGGGTCGAGCAGTTGACGGAGAATGTCGCTTGAGTAACACAGCCAGAAGCGTGCTAATAGAATTGCTGGTCGAGGAACTGCCACCGAAGTCGCTGAAACAGTTGGGCCAGTCATTTGGAATATTATTGTTCCAGGGATTACAAAAACTGCATAATCTTGGAGACGGCTCGCAACTGACAACATTTGCGTCTCCAAGACGTCTTGCCGCCCATATCACCAACGTTCTGGACATTGCTTTGCAACCCCCGCAGAGAGTAAAACTCATGCCGGTATCCGTCGGACTGGGTGCGGATGGCGAATACACCCCGGCATTTCATAAAAAGCTGCGGCAAAGCTGCGGATACGGTGATGATGTACACCAAAGCGTTCTTGAGGAACGAATTTCACGCGAATTTGAGGGAAAGACAGAATTTCTGTTCCACACTGATGTGGCTGTCGGGGTACCTGTAGCCGTAAACGTGCAACAAGTTCTGAGTACTTTGATCACTAGACTTCCGATCGCCAAACTGATGACCTATCAATTGGCCGATGGCTGGACGACGATAAGTTTTGTGCGTCCCGCACACGGTCTGGTAGCGCTGCATGGCGATGAGACCATACCGATCGGCGTGCTGGGCTTGACTGCCGGACGCGAGACACAAGGACATCGCTTTGAAGCCGGGACCAAGGCGGTCGTGCTGCGAGATGCGGACTGTTATGCGCAACAGCTTGAAAGTGAAGGCGCGGTCATTCCCGGTTTTGCTGCGCGGCGCAATGAGATAGTGCGGCAGCTTAACGTGGCTGCCGCGGCGGAGGGTCTGAAACCGGTAGAGGACGAAGCCTTGCTGGATGAAGTGACCGCGCTGGTTGAACGCCCTAACGTGCTGGTGGGCAAATTTGAATCCGAATTCCTGGATGTGCCGCAGGAATGCTTGATTCTGACCATGAAAACCCATCAAAAGTATTTCCCCCTGCTGGACGCAAACGGCAAGCTCTCTCCTAAATTCCTGTTGGTTTCGAACATCCGGCCGGCGGATCCCAGCCATGTCATCGATGGAAATGAGCGAGTGCTGCGCTCACGCCTGGCGGATGCGAAATTCTTTTTCGACCGGGATCGCAAAAAAAAGCTTTATTCACGTGTGGCGGGTTTGGATAAGGTCGTTTACCACAACAAGCTCGGCAGCCAGGCGGAAAGGGTGGAACGGATATGGGCGATTGCGCAGGCGATAGGCTTGCGCCTGGGCGGTAATGAGCTTGCGGCGCAGGCAGGAGAAGCGGCAATGCTATGCAAGGCGGATTTGCTCACCGACATGGTGGGTGAATTTCCCGAACTGCAAGGTATCATGGGACGTTATTATGCCAAGCACGACGGGTTGCCGGATGACGTTGCGTTTGCCATCGAGGATCACTACAAGCCACGGTTTGCGGGCGATGAATTGCCGCGTAACATGACCGGCACTTGCGTGGCATTGGCGGATAAGCTGGAAATGCTGATTGGCATGTTCGGTATTGGGCAAATTCCAACCGGTGACAAGGACCCGTTTGCGTTGCGCCGTCATGCGTTAGGTGTGACTCGCATCCTGATCGAAAAAAAGCTCCATATCGCCCTGGAAGAAATGATCAAGATTTCGAGCGGGGTCTTCAATAACAAGATTAAATTTGGCGACACTGAATCTCGCCAGTTGCTTGATTTCATCTACGAACGAATGTCCAGCCAATTGCGCGAACAAGGTTACTCACCACAGCAGATCGAGGCAGTTATTGCGAAAAGGCCTCAATTATTGATGGAGATTCCGCAACGTCTTGCTGCGGTACGCGCTTTCTCCGCCTTGCCCGAAGCTGAAAGCCTGGCAATTGCAAATAAACGGGTGAGCAATATTCTGAAAAAGGTTGAGGGTTCAGTCAGCGGCGCGGTGAATGCCGAACTGCTACAGGAACCCGCCGAGCGGGCGCTGCATATCGCACTCAACAGTGTGATGCCTAAAGCAGATGTTGCTTTCGATCGAGGAGAATTCAGTTTGGCGTTACAGGAACTCGCCGTGCTGAAAGCACCTGTTGATGCATTTTTTGACAATGTGCTGGTTAACACCGAGGACCCCGTGCTGCGCGCCAATCGCCTCGCGTTATTAGCCCAGCTACAACAGGCCATGAACCGGGTCGCCGATATTTCAAGGCTGGTGGCTTGAAGTGAAACTGATCATCCTCGACCGCGACGGCGTCATCAATTATGACAGTGACGCTTTCATCAAAACGCCTGACGAGTGGAAACCCATTCCCGGCAGTTTGGAAGCTATCGCCCATCTCACCCAGGCAGGTTATCGCGTCGTTATTGCAACCAATCAGTCGGGCATCAGCCGGGGATTGCTGGACATGGTGACCCTCAACGCCATCAACGACAAGATGTGCAAGGCGGTCAATCAGGTAGGCGGACGCATCGATGCCATGTTTTTTTGTCCTCACTCCAATACGGACAAATGCAATTGCCGCAAGCCGGCGACCGGGATGTTCAAGGAGATCTCCGATCGCTTTGGCCTGGAGCTGAACGGCGTGCCGGCGATAGGCGATTCGCTTCGTGATTTACAAGCGGCAGCCGAAGTCGGCGCCATACCGATTCTGGTACTTTCAGGCAAAGGTAAAAAGACCAGGGCGAAGGGAGGGTTGCCGGAGAACACGCGGATTTTTTCGAATCTCTCAGCGGCCGTTGATGCGCTGACACAATGAACTCGATTTTGGTAGTGCTCCGCTCGACGCTATACGGTCTATTGCAAATCATCATTACACCGCTTTATTTTGTAATCATACTTGCTTCGTTTCCGCTCTCCCCGCTCAGCCGCTATCGCATCACTTCCGGCTGGGCGCACCTGATGCTGTTTTTGCTCCGTGTTATCTGTGGCATCCGGTATCGCGTGATCGGCGCGGAACATATTCCTCAAACGCCTGGCATTGTGCTCTCCAAGCATCAATCGGCTTGGGAGACACTCGCGTTTCAGGAGATATTCCCGCCGCAGGTGTGGGTCCTGAAAAAAGAGTTGTTGCTGGTTCCGTTTTTTGGTTGGGGATTGGCCATGACCAGCCCCATCGCGATTGATCGCAGCTCGAAAAAAGCGGCACTGAAACAGATCGTCAGCCAAGGGAAAGACCGGCTCAAGCGAGGTTTCTGGATCGTGGTTTTCCCGGAAGGCACGCGCATTGCGCCTGGCGAAAAAGGCAGATACGGCATTGGCGGCGCATGGCTCGCAACACATACCGGCGCGCCGGTCGTACCGGTGGCGCACAACGCGGGACGGTTCTGGGGCAAGAATGCGCTCATCAAATTGCCCGGCACCATCACCGTAAGTATCGGCGCGCCCATCGATCCCACGGGGATGGAGCCTGGCGACCTCAACGCCCGGGTGGAATCATGGATTGAAGCAGAGGTGGCACGCATCGATGATCCCACTTCAGGCAATCGCGAATCCGGCCGTTAATTCCATCGCGTTTCAGTTCCGCACTTATGACTGTTAAAGTTTTTTTCAACTTGACCTTCACTTGGTGAGGTTCCTATTTCCGGATTTAGGATAATGCATGACGAAAAGAAACCACTGCCTCGACGTTTAAACCAGCGTCCAAAAACAAGCAAACTTGCAGCAAGCGAACAGCGCCGTATTAATCTGAATGGCAAGGATGTAGCGTATGTCCTCATGCGCTGCCTGCGCAAAACCATCGGCATGAAAATCAATAGCGAGGGGTTAACGGTTCGTATTCCGCCGAGAGAACCATTGTGCTGGGTCGAATCAGTATTACAAAAACGAGCCGATTGGATCGTAAAAAAACTCGACGAATGGAAGAATAAAAAATCGAGCAAGCCTGAGTGGGCCGAAGGCGCGATTTTTCCATTGCTGGGCGAGCCTTGGCAGGTGACGATTACTACCGACGGGATTGTCCAAATGGTTCCGGCCATGGTGAATGCAGGGGTGGAAGAGGAAAACCAGTTGAAATTGCCGCTCCCATCCATGCTGACCGCCAACCAAATCGAAAAAGCGGTGATGGACTGGTATCGCCATCACGCCATGACATGTTTCAGCGAACGCATCGTACTGTATGCGCATAAGCTCGGCGTGGCGTTGCCACAACTACGATTATCGCGCGCAAGAACCCTATGGGGTAGTTGCAACTCGCGCGGCATAGTCCATCTCAACTGGCGGCTGATCCAGAAGTCGCTCGACTTGGTGGATTATGTCGTCGCGCACGAGTTATCGCATCTCATTGAAATGAACCACTCCAAGGCGTTTTGGCAAACGGTGGGGAGTGTATATCCGGGTTATGCGGCGGCCAGGAAGAAATTGAAAGGGGTTGGGTGATGGTGAGGTCCGGTATGCTGCATAACCTCAACGGAAGAATGTAACTGTCATTTCGACATAAGCAATTTGAAGGAACTTGATTAATGGATAATGCAGGATTCGAAATACTTCTCTCTTTAATCAGCGAAAAGCGACTGAGAGATTCAACACAGGGGGCACGAGGGCTTCTGATTGCATCGGAAAGCGACAAAGCCCGCGTAATAAACTCTAGCTCATTCCGTAGACTTCAACAGAAAGCACAAGTATTCCCCCTTGAACCTAATGCAGCCGTTAGAACTAGGTTAACTCACTCGATTGAGGTTTCCCAGATAGGGAGACATTTGGCACAAAAAACCATCGAAAACTTCGGCAGCAACACTGACAGCTACGATAAGCTTGCTGCCTTCGTAAACACTATCGAGACAGCCTGCCTTCTGCACGACATAGGCAATCCGCCTTTTGGACATCTTGGGGAGTCTGCGATCAAGGAATGGTTTACTGATCCCAATAATGAATCTCCTATACCGGACTTGGCAGATTTTGATGGAAACCCTCAGGGTTTTCGCCTGATGTCCTTTCTAGGCGGAGCTGATGACTATGGCTTTAATCTCACCTGCACGCTCTTACTTTCCACAATAAAGCATCCCTGGAATGATCAGAACAAACCCGCCGACAAAAAAATTGGGATTTTCTCAGCGGATTTCGCTAATTACGAAAAGGCATGCGAATATTTAAAATGGATACCTGGACAGAAGTTTCCATTCGTTCGACTGATGGATACAGCAGATGAAATTGCCTACTCTATGAGTGACCTTGAGGATGGACTGGAGAAGGGTATTATTTCCGAAGATGATCTAAAAACAGAATTCGGCAGAGATTATTTCCCGAAAGGGGTGCTTAAACCATTTTTGGCTTTTAAGATAAAAGTGATCAATCAAGCAGTAAACGTTGCTGCCGGAGTCTTTAAACAAAGACTGGAGGCATTTCTTACAGGTGAAGATCACGAAGTCATCGACAAAAACAGCGAAGTTGGAGCGCTTTTGGAAAAAGTCAGTCATTTTGCCCGAGCACGCATTTACTCGGATCAAGCAGCTGAACAGGTCGAGCTTGCTGGACGTAGTGTTATACAGGGTCTGCTAAAGCATTTTGGGGAGTTGATCAAAATGCCCGAGGACGACTTCTCAGCACTTATCAGCAATGACATTAAAACTATTAAAAAGAAACGACTCGACTTCCAAATCCGCCTTTTCCGTCGGCTCCCCACAGGCTACTGGGAGAAATACAAGTCTGCGAATCGAGGAGAAGAGAAATATCGACGAGCTCATTTAATCGTGGATTTTATAGCGGGTATGACTGACGACTTTGCTTTGGAAACGTACCAAATATTGGAGGGGATTCGAATCAAATGATCACGGAGCGTCACCCTTTCTATTTTTTGCTGCCATTGTTTCAAAAAGAAGATATTGTTTTTTCTCTAAGCAAATACGTCTACATCCCTGATTCTCTATTTGACGAGCGCGAGTATTTCTCAATTTCCGGCCAAGATTTTTCCGAAACCCGTATTAATCTGGAAATCGCTTCGCTACGTTCTGATCAAGAGTTAGCATTGCATTCCAATGTAAGAATTAGGGGTAAAACGTTCCACATTCCCATGATTGATTTTTCGACTGAGGAGTCGGTTGGTAGCAGCGTTTTCGACAGGATGAGTCGCTATCTTCCCAAATCACTTATGTTAAACATGGGGGTCTATGCCAGCGGAAGGTCTTTCCACGCATACTCGACTACGTTACTCAGTCCCAAAGAGTGGCTAAACTTCATGGGAAGACTGTTGCTAGTCAATCCTTGTCGCGAACCCGAGATCGTGGATACTCGCTGGATAGGTCATCGACTAATCGGGGGTTTCGGATCGTTAAGATGGTCGAACAATTCACGTCAATACTTAAGTTTGCCATCAAGAATAACATTTCCTTGAGAAGCACAACTTTCTTCAACCCTCTTAACCCGTTTGTCCACTCCGATTCAAGCGCCTGCTTACTCATCGTGTTATGCGCCGCCAAAGGTATTCATACATAAAATCTATAGAAAATCTATAGGGTCAGACTCGATTGTATTTTTTCTTTCCATGCGGCAGCCTTCGGCAGCCCTCGTGAAGTCAGACGTTAGCGGTAAGTGAACAGCATTGGGGACAGGCTGAGCTAGCTGTCAACGCAGGTTTAAAACTGACCCACTTTTTCACTTTTAGGCCGGAATAAAACTGACCCGCTCAGACATCCAATTTACCAAGCCTTCACCTTCACTTGGCCGGCTTTGCGTTTATCCTTGAGCCGGTAGCTTTCCCTGCAGATCTGCATGATGTGTGCGTGATGCCGCAACCGATCCAGCATGGTGTCGTCAAGGTTGGATCGTAGGCGGCTCAGTACTAGGTGCACAAGGCGAGCATTGTTCTCAATGTTTAGGATCTTCTCCAGAAAATCCCCATAGTCAATATCCTGGGTCGCTGCCCACGGCGATGTCGTTGTCAAGCGCTCGTTCAGCCCCTACCAGCCCACCCTCAGCCTTTGCTGCCGGGTGACCTTGTCCAGCCTGGCTATTGCCACCGTTCCAGCAACCCGGCGTCCTGCATTTACCCCTCGTTCTTGCCCGAACGGGTCGCGTCGTATCGATCCCTCCGCCCCTACATATGCTTCCACTCCAACAGAATTGGTCAGCGGACTCGTGCATCATATTGACTTCGGTTTCGGTGGGTGAGCCACCGGAAGGTCGCTCCATTGGCTGTCATTTTAGCGGTGCAAAAGGCCTCCTCCATCCCCTTGACAAAGATGTGGTCTTCACATATTCTTCACACCTGCCTCACAAAAACTTCACAGAAACTTCACAAGTCCTTTTTGGAAATAGCGCAAGCTTTGCAATTAATCGAAAATGGAGCGGTAAGATGAAAACTGAAAACATGAAACCGGAAAACAGTAAGGATGAAAGCGTCGAAAATGATAACGTTCTTGAACTTTTCCTGCTCGTGGTGTTGGCCGGATTGATGGGACTGGCTTCCTGAGGGTTGGAATTACCCGAATGACAAGAGGCCAAACGTAAATGGTCTCCACTGCCAGCCCCCAACTGGCAAAAGGAAGGCGGCCCCGCTACGGCTTCCCTGACAACCCGCATCCGCGGGTTTTTTATTGCTTGTGATAAGTGTCACCAAAGCAAGGCGGCAGGGAAATATAGGCGACGAAAACTGGCTCCGCGCGACCAAGAGTCGCAGGCGGAATTGTTGGGAAGGCCGACAGGCTGCTAGCATAAAAAAACGGCATAGAATTGCATTGCTCAAGCTCAAGAATATGATTACACTCGCGGCTTAAAAAGCTCAACAGCTGATGGTAAAAAAAGGGGTAGCCGTAGCCCCCAATAAAGCTAGGCGCAAAAAAAAGCCCATAAAATGAAAAGACTTCTTTGCCTCATTCTTGCAATATCCGTTACAGCATGCGCCAGTAACACCGTAATCAACTCCACTCCAAATGGCGCGCAAGTTTATGTCAACGGAGAAAAAGCTGGGACAACTCCCTACGCCTATAGCGATACAAAAATAATAGGCTCCACTAACACCGTATTATTAAAAAAGGATGGATATCAAGATTTCGTTGCTTCGTTCAGCCGTAATGATAATGTAAACGTTGGAGCGCTTATCGGCGGCCTCTTTCTTTTCGTCCCGTTCTTGTGGGTGATGAACTATAAACCCACGTACTCATACGAATTGGAGGAGCTAAAGAAGACAAACTAATGAGCTAATATCTGATCCCTGCTCATTCATGAGATTTCCTCGTTTTCAATGCAATAGCTGACACCTAGAGACTTCCCGCCTAGCCTGGAGGCGATTTCAAACCACATTCCGATCAGCGGGGACCCGTAAAAATCGAGATCGACAAACCATCCCATCCCTTTATTCCCACTGTCTGAATCGCGGTCGAAGTCAATCGTGGTTCGGCGGCCAGAAGTTCAAAGAAGCGGCGTGTTCCCTGAACATCCGGGTCGCTGCTGTCCGCATCCATCACCCGGCCCTTGCGAACGACATTGTCGCAAATGATCAGCGTCCCCTGCTGCGACAGCTTCAGCGCGCCCTTTAGGTACGTCGGATTGTTTTCCTTGTCCGCATCGATGAATACGAGATCGAACGGCTCTACATGATCGGCCGCGAGCTTTTCCAGGGTATCGGCAGCCCTGCCGACAATGATGGTGACAACATCCGACAAACCAGCCAATTCGATATTTTTTCGTGCAACATCCGCATGGACGTGACTCACCTCCAGCGAAACGAGCGAGCCGCCGGGCGGGAGCGCCCGTGCAAGCCAGATGGTGCTGTATCCGCCCAGCGTGCCGATTTCCAGAATGCGACTGGCGCCCCGGATTTGCGCCAGCATGTGCAGCAGCTTCCCCTGGTTGGGCGCGACATTTATCGACGGCAACCCTGCGTCGGTACAATGCTTCAGCGCTGCCTCCAGAACGGGATCTGCGGGTATCAGCATCTCCGAAAAATATGAATCGACGGCGGACCATTGTTCCAGACTCATGCTGAATGACTCCTTATTATTTTTATCGTAAAAGAGCACGGCCATGTCGCCGGCTTTACTGCGCGCCCGAACTCACCTCGCATGGGCGCACTCCAGTTAATCAATGTCCATCTTATTCTTCATGCAAAACATCGTCCATGACGCTTTGCGACCTTGCCTAACCGGGATCATTCAGCAGCTTGAACAAAGCGCTCGAAACCAGTCTTTGCTTTTCGATAGGGATTGGCTGTCTCATTGAGACATGGCAGCGGCTGAGCGGGTGCGAACAAATTCTGCAGGCCGTTAGCTCGACGGCTCGTCCTTCTCCGCCGGGAAACCATAAAACTGGGAGCCGAGCTCGATCAGGGATCGGCCCTGGCTTCTCCGGTGCCGGTTGGTATCGCGCAGCGAGTAGACGCAACCACAATACTCCTGCTGATAAAACTCCTCGCGCTTGCTGATTTCGATCATGCGCGCCGAACCGCCACCCTTTCGCCAGTTGTAATCCCAGTAGACCAGCCCCTCATAGCGTCCTGCCGCGCGGCGGCCGCAATCGTTGATCTGCTCCATGTTCTTCCAGCGCGAAATGCCGAGAGAGCTCGTTATCACCGGAAAGCCGTTCTCGAATGCATACAGCGCAGTGCGTTCGAAGCGCATGTCGAAGCACATGGTGCACCGGATTCCGCGTTCGGGCTCCCACTCCATGCCTTTGGCGCGCGCAAACCAGTTTTCCGTGTCGTAATCGGCATCTATGAATTCGATGCCGTGCTTGTCCGCAAACCGGATGTTTTCATCCTTGCGCAGAAGGTATTCGCGCTCGGGATGAATGTTGGGGTTGTAGAAAAAAATGGTGTAGTTGATCCCGGAGACCAGCATGGCCTCCATGACTTCCCCCGAGCAGGGCGCGCAACAAGAATGCAGCAATACCTTTTTTTCGCCGCCGGGTGGGATGAGACTCGGCCTTTTCGTTTCGTCCATGGCATTAGGCTAACAGACTTGCCTATATTTTTCCACCGGTAGCCGCCTTTTCCGGTTGCCGGGAAAGGCTTTTCTTTGGTTCAAGCTCCGCGTCTGCCGCGCTTGTGGAAATGATTCGCACAGCGTTGCTGACGTAAGCACGGCACCCTGGCTGCCTCGATAAATCGGGCTTGGAAAACGCTGAAGGCATTGCTCTGAGGAGCATTACTGGAAAACCTCGGGACGTAGTCAGTGGTTACTGATCTTTGTGTTAGTATTTCCACCTCATCTTTCTTGTACCAGCCCATGCGTACGCTTTCTTCCGTCGTTGTGATAGTTTTGCTGCTCAGTGCTTGCGGCCTTAAAGCGCCTCTCTATCTTCCGCAGAAAGCGCCTCCGCCACAGAAATCGTCCACCCCGCAGAAGTCACCTGCGCCCCAACCTCAACAGCCTTCAGATGAAGAGAAAAGGGAGTGAGCGGCTTCCCTTCATTCAGTTATCGCAATGGCAGGCTATGCGGTGAATCGGTTGAGCTGGATCGCATCGCCCAGCAATTCGGCACGCCTTGCTATATTTATTCGCGCGCCGCGCTAACTGCCGCTTACCGAGAATTCGATGCCGCTTTCGGTGCGCGCGACCATCTGGTGTGCTACGCGGTCAAGGCCAATTCCAATCTGGCTATTCTCAATTTGTTCGCCCGCCTCGGCAGCGGCTTCGACATTGTCTCGGGCGGTGAACTGCAGAGGGTGCTGAAAGCCGGAGGCGATCCGAAAAAAATCGTTTTTTCGGGAGTCGGCAAGCAGCCTGAAGAAATGCGGGCGGCGCTTGACGCAGGGATACTTTGCTTCAATGTGGAGTCGGAAGCGGAGTTGAGAGTATTGAATCAGGTCGCTGGGCAGATGAATAAAATCGCACCCGTGAGCCTGCGGGTCAACCCCGACGTCGATGCCAGAACCCACCCGTATATTTCTACCGGCCTCAAGGAGAATAAATTCGGTATTCCCTTCGACGAAGCGGAATCGCTTTATGTCTCCTCCCATGCATTTTCCAACGTACGCATTACTGGACTCGATTGCCACATAGGTTCGCAGTTGACCGAGCTCGCCCCTTTCGTCGAAAGCTGCGAAAAAATGCTGAGGCTGCTGGATCGTCTCGAAGTGCAGGGCTTGCAAATCGATCATCTGGATTTGGGCGGAGGGCTGGGAATTCGTTATTCCGGGGAAAACCCGCCTCTCGTCCGGGAATATATCGATGTGTTGCGCACCGGTATCGGCCAGCGTAAGCAGCGTATCCTGATCGAGCCTGGTCGCGCGCTGGTGGGAAACGCCGGTATATTGCTCACGCGGGTTGAGTATCTCAAGCATACGCCCCATCGCGACTTCGCCATTGTGGATGCGGCGATGAATGATCTGATGCGCCCGGCGCTATACGATGCTTATCATGAGATTCTTCCCGTTATTTCCGAGGATGACTTGAGCGCTAAAACTTATCAGGTGGTCGGCCCTGTTTGCGAAACGGGCGACTTTCTCGGGCATGATCGGAAGCTGGCATTACGCCAGGGAGATTTGCTTGCCATCATGTCCGCTGGGGCATATGGCATGAGCATGAGCTCAAATTACAATACTCGTCCCCGCGCCGCCGAAGTGATGATCGATGGCGACGATGTTCATCTTATTCGAGAGCGAGAATCCATAGAGCAATTGACCGCCGGTGAGAAAATTCTGCCGTAGCTTAACTAGCAGCTTCAATTATGTGATCTCGCTCCTGGATTTGTTACACCAGAAAGATTGTAGCCAGCCCCAGAAAAATAAAAAAACCTCCACTATCGGTAACGGCGGTAATCATCACGCTGGAGCCTGCCGCCGGGTCGCGGCCAAATTTATGAAGGGTCAGCGGTATCAGCACACCCACTGTTGCTGCCAGCAGTAAATTCAATATCATTGCCAACATCATTACCAGACTGAGGGGAATGCTGCGGTAAATAAGAAAAGCGAATATCCCTACCACGCTACCCCACATCAGGCCATTCACTGCGCTCAAACTGATTTCCTTGCCAAGCAGCATCCGGGCATTCCTTGGGTCAAGTTGCCCCAAGGCAAGCGCCCTCACAATCATGGTAATTGTCTGATTGCCGGAATTGCCACCGACCCCGGCAATAATCGGCATCAGCGCCGCCAGCGCTACCAGTTTTTCAATCGAATCTTCAAATATGCCTATTACGCGCGAGGCAATAAAAGCGGTCACCAGATTAATGGCTAGCCATGTCCAGCGGTTCTTCAAGCTTTTCCATACCGGCGCAAACAGATCCTCTTCCTGTCGCAGGCCAGCCAGGCTCAGCGCCTCGCTTTCTGATTCCTCGCGGATAAAGTCCATTACCGCGTTAACAGTCACGCGCCCGACAAGCTTATCTTCCGCATTTACCACGGGGGCCGAAACCAGATCGTAGCGCTCGAACGCCTGCGCCGCCCGATGCGCCTTCTCATCGGGATGAAACACTGTCATTTCGGTGGTCATCACCGAAACGACCTGCGCGCCGGGATCGCTGACCAACAGGCGGTTCAGCGGTAGCACGCCCTTGAGATACTCTTCCCGATCCACCACGAATAATTGATCAGTGTGGTCCGGCAATTCATCCAGCCGCCGCAAATAGCGCAGCACCACTTCCAGCGTGACATCCTCACGAATAGTCACAACGTCAAAATCCATCAGTGCGCCGACCGAATCCTCTGAATAAGACATGGCGGAGCGCAATTTCTCGCGCTCCTCCATCGGCAGCGACTGGAATACATCATCGAGAATATAACGTGGAAAATCGGAGGCGATGTCGGCAATTTCGTCAGCGTCAAGCTGCTCTGCCGCGGCGCGCATCTCGCGCCTGTCCATCGTGGCGATCAGCGTCTCACGTACCGCGTCCGAAACTTCCAGAAGAATTTCGCCGTCACGCTCCGCGTTGACCAGGTCCCAGATCAAAAGGCGGTCTTCGAGCCGCATCGCCTCCAGAATGTGCGCAATGTCGGCGGGGTGTAGCTTGTCCAGGAGCTTTTGCAGCTCAGCCAGATTTTGCTTATCCGGCCATTCTTCCTCGAATTCCCGGTCTGACGGTGCTGCCTGGGCATGCGCAAGACTTTCGGCCCGCCTGTGCTCGTGCAACAAGTAGGTTACCCGTTGCAGATGCTCTTGCAGATTTTCTGTTTCCCTGAGGTTGTTTGCTTTTGTCATGACGGGTCGCCCTGGAACAGGATGGCCTGATTGTAGGGAAAATTGGGTCGGATATTATGACAGCGAGGACGCAGAACGCAAAATAAGCATTACCGGCCCCCAGCAACCTGCCGGACTTGAAGAAACCGGCTGCAAAAGCGTGCGGCCGGTTCATATTTCGCCGCTTTTTCGGCTAATAGAATAACTATTGGCCTTCAAAATCCGCAAGGTGTGTCCTCACCCAGTCACTTTTTCGCTGCGATTCTTCAAATCCGACAGGCCCCCAGCTTTCCAACCTGTTCAGATTTTCAGGGAATTTGTGCCGATGCCATTCGGCTAAGGATGATCCCGGTTTTCTTCGATAACCAGGGTGTATTACGGTGCTTATCGTAAAAGCGAGGGTTGGTAATCATGGCCGCGAGGCGAGCAGCTTGTTCCGCAGTAATCGAAGAAGCGGAAACGCCGTAATAGTAGGGGATGGCAGCGCCCGCCCCGAACACTCCGTTTCCCCATTCAATCACGTTCAGATAAATTTCCAGAATACGGCGTTTGGACATCACGTTTTCCAGCATCAAGGTGATGATGGCCTCTTGAATCTTGCGCCCCGGGGTTTTTTCACTGGAAAGAAATAAATTCTTTGCCAGTTGCTGACTGATGGTGGAGCCTCCCGCAACAAGCTTGCCCTTTTTCACGTTTTTCTGATACGCGTTCTGAATAGCATCGAAATCGAACCCCTCATGCGCCAGGAATTTGCTGTCCTCCGCAGCGACGATCGCCCGCTTGAGATTGGGAGAAATTCGCTCGTAAGGAACCCATTGTGTACGCAATACCGCCGTTCTATTTCCTTGCCGTAATACTGCCAAACGATCTTCCATGAAAGCGCTGGAAGAAGGGTTGTAAGAATTCCAATAGACGACATGGCCGAAAATCCAGAATTGATAGGTGAAGACGATGCCGACAAGCAGCAAAAAGAGGCGCCAGAACCAGCGCTTGAAGAACATTCTCATGCGTTTGCTGCCGCAACCTTATATTTTCAACTTGTCGCGCCCATGCGATCTGAGCATTTCAATTACCGGTTCCGTTCGTGGTCTTAGTCCACGCCACAGGAAGAACGATTCCGCCGCCTGCTCCACCAGCATGCCGATACCATCAGCCAAATGACCCGCGCCCTGTTGCTTTGCAAATTGCAGAAAAGGGGTATACCCGTTGCCGTACATCATGTCGTAAGCCAACGATTCGCTGGAAAAAATGCCGGATGGCAGCGCTGGAAGTTTACCATCCAGGCTGGCGGAGGTGGCGTTAATGACGAGATCAAATTTCGTTTCGTTCAGATCATCGTAGTCGGCAGACACGATATTTCCGTGGCGCGTAAACAGCTGCTGCAACGTATCGGCTTTTTGTCTGGTACGATTTGCGACAGTCAACAGATAAGGCTTGTGCTCCAATAGGGGCAACACTACGCCGCGGGCCGCGCCCCCGGCGCCCATGAGCAGAACCTGCCTGCCTGCAAGTGAAAATTTCAGATTGGTTACGATGTCACGTAATAATCCGGCACCATCGGTGTTATCGCCGAAAATTCCGCTGTCATCAAACGCAAGCGTGTTCGCCGCCCCCGCCGCTTCTGCCCGCTCGGTCAGGCGGGTGGAAATACCGCAGGCTTCAAGCTTGAACGGAACAGTGACGTTCACGCCTTTGCCTCCACGCGCCCTGAAACCCGCTATCGTTGCGGCGAACGCATCCGTCGGCGCCAGAATGGCCTCGTAATGTATATCTTGACCTGTTTGCCGCGCAAACTCGGCATGAATCAGCGGTGACTTGCTGTGGGCAACAGGGTTGCCGATGACGGCATAGAAATCGGTCATTAGCCAACCACTTGAAAGGGTAAAAAGATATACGGACAGCGGCAGGCATGGAGGCCCGCGCCGTTCATTCGCTGGCCAACTCGTCCGAACGGGTAAATACCCAGGTACGCGTAATGTGGAGGATGTCGGTATCTCGACTGATATCGGGGGGGAAAGGAGCGAACCCATTTTGCCCGGCCAGATTAACGATGCGTATCGCTGCTTCATCCAGAACCTTTCTCCCCGATGAGCGGTTTATTTCGATTGATTCAAGGCTGCCATCGGACTTTATCCCAACAGTGAGTTGCAGTTTTCCATAAAGCCCCTCCCGTCTGGCAGCTTCAGGGTAGTTAAGGTTGCCGATCCGTTCCACTTTGAGGCGCCAATCTTCGGCATAACGAGCGAAGCGGAATTCCTGTGTACGGGCACCGATGAATTTGCGCTTTAGGCGGTGCTGATAAGCCTCATAATTCACCGGGGTCTGCGCTTCGAGCCGTGCAATCTCAAGGCTTCGCTGAACCAACCCAGCGGTGTCAACCGCGTTCTGACTCTGTTCGGATTGCACCAAAAGGGGCTCAGCCTGATACATGAGTTGATCGCTATCAGCCTCTGTCATTAGCCGCTGCGTTTCCTGTTCAAGCTGCTCTGTTTCTTGCCTGCCTGTGTCAGTCTCCACTGCTTGATTATTTTTTAGCGGAAGCGGAAATGGAGCTTTCGCCCCGCGATCGCTGCGGGTATTGCCTCCACCCTCCAGATTGGCCTGCGCCCACGCATCTGCCTTGCTCGGCTTGGACGCGGACTTGCTGTTCACCAATACCACTTCCAGCGGGTTACCGGCTTTGCTATCCTTGGGAAGGGGAGACTTGAAGTTGATGCCGAACAAAACAGCTGCATGGCAGACCACGGATATCAATAGCGCCAGCTTCAGACGTGAGGACCCATTCAGCAACCAGCCGTGAGTTGCCATTGTGTCGAAACCAGATATATTCGGAATGGCGCTCAATCTCGGAACCGTGCGGACGCTAGGTTGAGGAACGGATTTTATGGAACATCAGGATAATTCCCGAGCTGAAAGGCACGACGGTAAAAATGGACTAGTTCGGCGTTTCCGGCGTCATTTTAAACAATAAAACCCCATTCGTCACATGGAATGCAAGAATAACTTCATGCTTCTTGTTTATTCAGGAATTTTGCGCTGAAAGTGAGTTCCAGCAAATCAATATTGGAAATCTCAACTTCAATATTCGTTTCAGGCGGCACTTCCGGTAACGAAGCAACCCGTACCACCAGTGGAAGACGGTCCAACTTCACCAGATTTTCTTTCAATACCTGCGCCCCCGTTGTACTGATATTTTCCTGCAACAACCAACGCAGACACCAATAGCGCTCCATGGCGCGCTGAAAATCTCCGTAAACCTCATAAGTCGCTTCGAAATCCCGCATGAACGTCTGCAGACTCTCGCCCTCTCTTGTGTAAGGCGGTGTCTCTCCGCGCAATAGCGCAACCAGTTGACGCTGATTAATGAAATCGACATAGCGGCGCATAGGCGAACTGATCCAGGCATACTGCGAAACGCCCAGTGCCTGATGCGGTGCGGGAGAGGTACTTATTTTAACCTTGCCGCCACCCTGGCTACGATAAATGCCGGCAACGCTATTGTCTGCGAGCAGCTTGCCCCATTCGGAATTAACGTAAATCATCAATTCCGATACCACCTTGTCAATCGGGGAGCCCCGCCGGCGCTGACTGATATCGATACGATCATCCTTGACGCTGAAGCAGTAATCGATTCGCTCATTATTGCTGTCGTTGGCCTTGCCCCGGAGCGCCTCCGCCTTGCGGGCGAAGTTCCAGAGCGACAGCAGCTCTTTTCCGAAAGGATAATCCAGCTTTCCCCCCGCCAGGGTAGATTCGTTAAAATGTTCTTCCAGCGTGTCATGTCTCAGGTTAGCGGCAATCCTCACTTGTTCGATACGGCTGCTTGTGGCAAAAACGGTGAAGTCATCGGCGACGTCGAGATACATCGAAACCACCGGGCACAACCGTTTTTCGCATAATGTATAGTGCTGTATCACGGCGTCCGGAAACATCGTGATCTTCTGGCCTGGGATATATACGGTTGAAAGGCGCTCTGCCGCCAAGGTATCCATCGGCGAACCTGGCGCGATGCCCAAAGTCGGGACAGCGATGTGGATACCGATGCGGACGCTCCCCAGCGTCAGCGGGGTAACTGAAAAAGCGTCGTCAATTTCGGTAGTGGTGACGTCATCTATACTGAAGGCAGCCACATCCGCAATGGGCAAATCCGTCGGGACGTGCAGATCCCCGCAATCGAATGCCCCGAACTCGGTACCTTCAGGAAAATGCTCCAGCAGAAAACGGTTGAGATGATAGTCATGCGTGGAGGGGATTGCACCGCATTTCTCCAGCAACTGGGAAACGCTCAATTTGCTTGCAGTACAAGCGGCTTCAAGCGCTTTCCACTCGACTGTATTCTTGTCGGGACGATAAAGCAGGCTGGATAGCAACGGCTTGAATTCTTCCGGTAATGTGAACTCGCTCAGTAATTGCGTATAGCGCGCCTGCTGTTCCGCCTGGCGACGTCTTTTTTCCTGGCCTGCAAGCGCCGCCTCAAGCGCTTTTGGTGGCGCAGCCTTGTAGCGCCCGCGACCCTTCTTGTAAAAATACATCGGCGCACTGTGCAGCCGTATCAACACCGCCGCCGCTTCCTCGGGAGTGGCGACATGACCGAAATAATCTGCAGCCAGCGCGTCGCTGGCAAACTCCGCCTCGATCTCGCAACATTCCCAAAGAAAATCAGGGTCCAGATCTTCCGCCTTCTTTTGGGCAAGATCCATGAATTCGGACAGCGAGGGCGCGTCAAACCGAAGCAGCACCGAAGCCGCTTTTATTTTTGCACGCTTGCCGTGAGGCGCCTCCACTTGAAGCGAGGTCGTGTTGTCGGCAAGGATTGAACCCACCTTGAAAGTGCCTTCCTCTTCGTAAAAAACATTCATGAAATAGTTTGCGGAGCAACGCCGTTAAAAATTATAGGAAGCGCAAATGCACCGGTTCAGCTCTGTAACGCCGGCAAATTATAGCCGGAACGTAACACCTCTTGAGGTTCGGAAGAACCTTCCGCCTGGGTAGAATATAGGCGATGATACCAATGCGCGGCAGCCGCTTTTTGGTGCCTGCCAATTCAGGGTGCCGAGAAAACATAAAATACCCAAGTCTTAGACTGCAATTCGGGGCAAAAGTTTTCTTTCAAGCATCCGTTATATGACGAAAATTGTCAGGGATATTAGCACAGTGAGCATCTCCTTCTACTTCGACCCGGATGGGGCAGTACCGGAACGGTTCGTCTGTCGGCACATCTGTTACGGAAAAACGAGAGGAGTCTACCCGTTGCCTCGTCCCCTCCTTTGCTCAAGCCCATCAAATCCGGCTGGAACTCATCCGCCCAATCATTCGAGATGCGCTGACGCCTGTTGAGCTGGTTTCAAGCTTGATTATTTTCATACTCTACGGATTGTGCGATTAGAGCTATGCTAAACAGCGCAGTCCACCGCCTGGCGCCAGATATTTTGCGGATATAAACTATAATTATCTTAGAGCGTTACTCTTATTCTCATCCTCTCATTCTCGGTAAAGGGACTATTGTGAACCAATCTTCTGCTGCGTTAGAAAAACGGCGCGCATTTTTCATTCCCGCGCTGATCCTCGTGATCGCGCTTTTGCCTGCCTGTGCAGCATTCGACAAAGACCCGGACCGGGGCGCAACCACAGTGAAGCAGGACGTTTTCGGCGATCAGTTCAATACAGTGGAGTACCTTCCCAGCCAGAACTGGCTGCCTGCCGACAGCTTATGGTTTTACAGCGTGACGCAGGGATCGAACATGATGCCCTATGATTTCTTCATGGTACTGGAAAAGAAAGGCACCTCGGAACCGTTTCGATCCAATGAGAACATGAATGGCTACCGCTATCTGCCGCAGAAGACAACTTCCAGCAATCCCGATGCACTGCCGGTCGGCTTCGTCAAGGATACATACAAAGGCCATGATTACATAGGCCTGACTTGCGCCGCCTGCCACACGGGGCAAATAAACTACAAGGGCAAGGGAATACGTATCGATGGCGGTCCGGCAGGGGCTGATATGGAAACGTTCATGGCGGATATCATCCGCGCAATGAAAGCCACCCTCGAAAATGGCGAAGCCCGGAAACGGTTCGTGGAGAACGTCCTGGCGCGCGGAAACTATAAAACAGAGGCGGAAGTCGAGGCTGATCTCAGAAAATACATCCAGCGTCTCACCAATTACATTACGATCAACTACAGTACGACACATTACGGCTATGCGCGGCTGGATGCATTTGGACGAATCTATAACCGGGTGTTGGAACATACCGTAAACGTCAAAGCGCTCAGGGAGTTATTGCGCGACCCCATGGTGATGAGAAAAGGGGTGCTAAGTGAAGAAGAACTGGACGCGTTATTCCGCGATGTTGACAATGTGCGTGTTCTAAGCGGAGAGCAGCGTGATCGAATAGTTGAAAATCTCATGAAAGCCTTGAACGAGAAGAAAGGGCGGGATGCGCTCGAATCGCTCTGGAAGCTAAGGACAAAGCTGTTCAATATGCCTAATGCCCCCGTCAGCTATCCTTTCCTTTGGGACACCCCTCAGCATGATTATGTTCAATGGAATGGGCTAACGGAAAATGCTGGCTTGAAGGCTATCGCTCGCAACGCGGGAGAGGCGATTGGCGTATTCGGCACTTTGGATTGGACCGAAAGAGAGGGATTTTCATTGCCGGCATTCATTACCGGCCAAGGCTTGTTCAGCAAGCACATTAGCTACGACTCTTCCGTTAATGTAATGAATTTACGCCGGATCGAGGCTCGCCTATTAAGCCTGCAATCTCCACTGTGGCCAGAAAATATTCTTCCGCCCATTGACAAGGCTCGTCTCGTGAAGGGGAGATCGCTGTTCAATCAGCATTGCGTAAGTTGTCATACCAACCTCAAACGCGACGATCCTGATCGCCGCATTGTGGCGCATATGTCGAGGGCCCGCGATGTCGGTACCGATCTCCAGATGGCTGAGAACAGCGTAAATTACCAGGGTTACTCAGGCATACAACGAAATCTATATGTTGGCGCCGGTGGGGTGGGTGACATTTTGCTCGATCAGCGCGCGCCGGTTTCGGCCTTGCTGACAAAAGCGACAATAGGGGTCGTCGCCAACCCCGAACCGGACAAGTGGTTCCTGCAGCGTTGGGGCGAGTGGGCCTATAATCTGGCGACTGGGTTTCGTGATAATAAGATCAAACCTTCGATCAAGCACGGCGATTATGACCCCGACACGACAGCCAATCCGGTTGCCTCGCTGAAATCGTACAAGGCCCGGCCGCTCAACGGCATCTGGGCAACTGCGCCTTACCTGCATAATGGTTCCGTACCTACACTCTACGATTTGCTGCTGCCGAAAAAGCGACCCGGAGACCCCGAAGGCGGGGAATACCGGCCTGATGAGTTCGTAGTGGGATCGCGGGAATTCGAGCCCGACAAGGTCGGGTTCAAAAGCAGCGGTTACGAAGGCTTTACATTTAATACCAAGGGAATCTGGGACGACAGGACAGGAGACTATACCAAGGGAAACAGCAATGCCGGGCATGAGTACGGGGCAAGACGCGTAGCCGACGAGTCTAATGGATCTGTAGACCAGAAGGATAGAGACCTGTGTTCGAACGACAAGATCAAAGATGAAGATGAGTCCATCAAAGGCAAATGCCTGTATCCCATGTCCAGGGAAGACCGCCTCGACCTGCTTGAATATTTGAAGACGCTATGATCCGGACCTGCTTTGATTTTTCGACATTCGCTATATACAAACGATAAGGGAGCTACCGATGAGTGCAAGTCATTACCTGGAGCAATATGATGCCGCTGCCGATTCAGATAAATTTGGATTGGTCCGCCGTTGGATCGATACGGAACCCTTGCCGTTTTTTAAGGAATTGCGCGAAAAGCGGCCGATTCTCGTGACGTCGAAATGCACATTGATCACACGCTTCGACGATGTCAGGGAAGTCCTGAACATGCCCAAGGTATTCACGGTTGCGCCTTACGCACCAAAAATGGGCAACTACCTGATGATGCACGATGATGATGCCCTGCATACACGTGAAAAATCCTTGATGCAATGCATGTTGAATCGCGATGATCTCCCCGCGGTGCGCGAAATGGTGGGCAAGGTTTCCCGGGAGATACTCGACAATGCCCATGGAAACATCGAGTTGGTCGGCAATTATTGCCGCATGGTGCCTGCCACCCTGGTGCGGGAATATTTTGGGCTTACCGGAGCAAAGCGGGCCGATTTAATCGAATGGTCTTACTGGAACCAATGCGATACCTTTCATAATCATCCTTTTGACGCGCTGCCGCCGGAAAAATCCCAATACATCATCGACCGTCACAATGAAACTTCCAAAGAACTGGGCAAGTTCATCGTCGAACTTATTGCTCGCCGTTTGCTGCAAGTAAAGGCTGAACAACTCACCTTCTCGACTCTCATTCGGCTGGACGATGATATCGTGACCAGAATGTTGCGCACGGATTATCCAAAACAACTGGATTTTGATATCAAACGCCTGGGGATTAACGCGGGCGGTCTTTTGATCGGCGCCATCGAGACGACCTCGCAGGCCGTTGCGCAGGTGATGCAATATCTGCTGGACCGCCCGGAATGGCTCGCCAAGGCAACAACCGCTGCTCAGCAGGAAAACACCGCTGAATTCGATGGCTTCGTCTGGGAGGCCCTACGCTTCGTGCCGATCACGCCTTATTTGTTCCGCACTTGCGAAAGCGACTATACCGCAGCCAAGGGCACGGAACATGCAACGTTGCTTCGCGCGGGAACCTATGTGCTGCCGGTAACCTTGTCGGCAATGTTCGATGAGAGAGCGTTCGAATCACCAGACGAGTTTATCCCGAAGCGTAACTGGTATAACTATTTTCATTTCGGCTTCGGCAGCCATGAGTGCCTGGGGCGCTACGTCGGCATGGTCATGATCCCGGAGATGGTACGCCAGGTCCTGATCCGGCGGAACATTGCGGCTAAAGCCCCCATCGACTATAAGGATGGCCCTTTCCCCGAACAGTATCACCTTTCCTGGGCCGTGCAATGAAGGATGGTCATCCTGAGATAGCGGGGGTCGATCTGTCGGTTAAGACTGCCGGTGAGGTTGAACAAGGTCTGCGCCGGGCGTAGACCTGTAGTTATCGGGCTCCTGCATCCTTGAGTAGTTTTACTACATCCTGGTGACGATACCTGGATGCCAGCATCAGTGCTGTTGCGCCGTTACCTGCTGTCGCATTCACATCGGCCTTGGCGGAAAGCAGTGTTTGCACCACCCCAGTATGGCCGATCTGCGATGCAAGCATCAGTGCGGTAGCGCCATTGCCTAATCTACCATCCACATCGGCCCCGGCGGCGAGCAGCATTTGCACGATCTGCCGTTGCCCCTCCTGTGCGGCCTGCATCAATACGGTAACGCCATCGGCTCTCCTGGCATTCGCGTCGGCCTTGGCGGAAAGCAGCTGCTGCACTACTTGCCGGTGACCTTTTTGTGAAGCATGCATCAACGCGGTAGTGCCGTTGAGCGTCTTTGCGTTTACATCTGCCCTGGTTTCGATCAGCAATTGCACCACCTCTTCATAGCCGTTCTGCGATGCCGCTATCAAGGCGGTGACACCGTCGGGCGCCCGGGCATTCACATTGACTTTTGCAGCGAGCAGTGTCTTGACCCGAGAGAGATCACCGTTGCCGGATGCAGCAATAAGCCTTTCCTCATCTATATTCGCCCACGTACTCGCCGCGGTGCACAATAAAAACATCGCGCCAAAAATGGAGAAACTTCTGCCGATTATTCCAATTTCGTTTTTCATACCAGCCCTCATATTCCTGATTCGAGTTGCGGCAGGAATGATAGTTGCGCTACCCTCGTTCCGGTTCACGCCTATTCCGTTCATTTTTCCGCTGGCTCGTGCGCACCGACAACGCTGGCTCCTGCTGTACCGACAAAGTAAATTGATCCGAAAATACAGTCATCCTTTTAGTTTTGACGGCAATACTCTACACTTGTCCAGCTCAATAAATGTCGAAGTTATATTATCCCGAATCCGGCAGTTGCCCGCTCATTTTTCGGATCATTCACCAACCAAGCGCTATAACCGAAGGTTTTTTACCCTTTTACCCTTTTACCTCTTAAGCTTCACCTTCCTGGCTGAGCTGGCTACGGGGCAGATTCAGGATTATCTTTTTTAAGGAATTGATGCGAAAACTCTTTTTATTACTATCATTGCTGTCGATAGTCTCAGCTGCAAGTGCTGCCGAAAATCATATCCGTCCCGGATTATGGGAAGTCACAACCACGTCAATGCTGTTGGCGCTGGTGCCCCAGATTCCGCCCGAGCAGATGCAGAAATTGACCAGCTTGGCCAAGCAATATGGATTGGATATGCCTCAGATCCAGGATGGGGCGGCGACATCCAGAGTCTGCATTACGCAGCAAATGGCGGATGAAGAAATTCCATCTTATTTTCACGTACAGGAATCGGGTTGTAGCATCAAAAATGCGATTCGGGCAGAAAACAGCTACAAAATGGATCTCGTCTGCACCCATTCTCAACTAAAAGGCAACGGACGAGCTGAAGGAACATTTATTACTCCCGAGCGCTTCTCTGGATGGACCATATTTAATGGTACGGTACAAGATAATCCCGTCAATGAGCACGCGGATACCAGTGGCCGGTGGATCAGTGCAAGTTGTGGAACGGTGAGGTCAGCGCATTGATCTCGCACTTATCTGGCACTGATTTTTTGGTCAGCTCGTCACTCCGTAACGGTCGCGCATAGCTACCAGCAGTTTTTCATGGATTCCGCCGAAACCGCCGTTGCTCATGATGAGTATGTGATCGCCGGGCGTGGCGGTAGCTGTAATGGCTCCGATCAACGCGCCCAGATCGTCGTGGTATATGGCTTTCTCACCCAGGGAAACCAACGCCTCTTTCACATCCCAGCCCAGATTGGCCGTATAGCTAAACACCAGGTCCGCAGCCGCAAGGCTATCCGCCAGGCTGTCTTTCCATAAACCCATCTTCATCGTGTTGGAACGAGGCTCCAGCACTGCGATGATGCGAGCATCTCTCGTCTTATCGCGCAGGCCCTGGAGCGTTGTCCGGATGGCTGTGGGGTGATGGGCAAAATCGTCGTAGACGACGATGCCCTCGACCATACCTCGGACCTCCATCCGGCGCTTGACGTTCTTGAATTCCAGTAGCGCACTGATGGAAATATTTACGGGGATACCGGCGTGGCGGGCAGCGGCCAACGCAGCAAGCGCATTCATCCGGTTGTGTTCGCCCAGCAATTGCCAATGCAGCGTTCCCTGAGGTTCGCCCATCAAAGAAATAGCGACCTGGCCGTCGGCGAGAATATCAGCCTGCCAACCGCTTGCTACCCCTACCCTTTCCACGGGTGTCCAGCACCCCCGGTTCAACACACGCTCCAGGCTCTCTTCCCGGCCATTGGCGATGATAAGGCCGTTGCCGGGAACTATCCGTACTAGATGGTGAAACTGCTGCTCGATCGCGGCAAGATCAGCAAAGATGTCCGCATGATCAAACTCCAGATTATTGAGTATTACAGTTCTTGGGTGAAAGTGGACAAACTTGGAGCGCTTATCGAAAAAAGCGGTGTCATATTCGTCCGCCTCGATGACAAAAAAGCTTGAACTACCCAGTCTGGCGGATGACCCGAAGTTTTCCGGTATGCCACCAATGAGGAACCCCGGCGCCAATCCCGCGTATTCAAGGATCCATGCCAGCATTGCGCTCGTGGTCGTCTTGCCGTGCGTGCCGGCAACAGCCAGAACCCATTTGTCGCGCAAGACATTATCCGAAAGCCACTGGGGACCCGAAACATAGGGAAGGCCACGGTTGAGGATTTCCTCCATGAGCGGGTTGCCGCGCGTCACTACGTTACCAATTACGAACAGGTCGGGATTCAGTTGGATTTGTTCCGGCGAAAACCCTTCAATCAACTCAATTCCTTGAGAAATGAGTTGGCTACTCATGGGTGGATACACGCCCGCGTCGCAGCCGGTTACTCTATGGCCGGCTGCTCGCGCGATCGTCGCTATACCGCCCATGAATGTGCCGCAAATGCCGAGAATATGAATATGCAAAGCTTAGCCCCTGAATTTCGTGAATATGAAAATGAAAAGGAACACGCGCCAACCAGTGCTTTGCAGCGTAAAATTGAAGCGCAATCAACCGCTCCTCGTGAAAAAAAGTGAATGGGAATGTATCGTAGTAATCTGGCAAGCCAATCAATGCTGCAAATATTCTCATGCAGACATATGCATTAACAAGAGCTTGGGGCGTATACCCGAAGTGCGATGACGCTGCATTCGCGGTTCCGTTGCAAACCGATGACTCGGGGCTTGGATATTGTTACTCTTAGCCGGCATAGCTTATCTTCTGTTTTTTGTTACACTTACAGCTTTGTCCCCCGTTAACTCATCATCAAGGCCAGCTGAGTCGCAGGCTCAATGCAAGGCATCCCTCGATTTTTACAAGCCTGGTTCAAATACGCTACGTGCTCTCTCGCTTCGATATCTGTAATACGAGACTTATAAATCTGAAAACGGAAATTCATCCGTATCAAGAAGATTTCCTCTTCAGGCTGAATATCCTCAAATGAAATCGCGTTTTTCCCGCCCCATTTGCTGGTCAGTTCTTTTATTTTGCCTTGCATATGATGCGCGCGCAGATACGCCGTCGCCTGCCTCCAAAAGCACGTCCGAAAGCACAGCGCCCCCCGCCCGCACAACCAGTGACAACAAGCCTTCGCTTATCGACACAGAACACATACAGGGCCGCCATGAATATGAGGCTGAAGCCAGGGGCGAGGCTGAGCTGCGGCGTGACCGTCTGCGCTCAGCCGAACAAATGAAAGGTCGTCAAAAAACCGATGATAAGGCACTCGGAACTAACGCATCCATTGAACAACCCGGTAGCGCCGCGGAAGGCGCTCAATCCAGGCCGAAGCAGAACTATACACGATCACCGGCAGAAGAAAATGAGTCTGCTTTGGGCGGCTCGTCCATAGAAACGGAAATGGGTGAAAACGAGACTGCTCGCGCCCGAACTGGGCGCCCATCAGGTCATATGGCGGAAGAAGATGAAGCCAGGCTGCGCGGCAGCACACGGCCGGGCTCCGCCAGCGTAGCGGCTGGCGCCAGGCCGGATAAAAGCGCTTCGACTTTTACCGAGGCTCAACATATCCATGGACACCTGGCACAGGAGGGTGAAGCAAAACTGCGGCTCGGAGGACAAGCCGAGCCCGAGGCTGAGGTCGAAGTGGCGACGGCCGAAATGGACACAGCAGCAAAAAAAACCAAACCTGTATTCGTTGCAGCTGAGCGAGTACAAGGGCACTCAGGCAAGGAAATCGAGGCGATAGGCAAGGCTGAGCTGTCTAACGGTGATCAGCTCATCTCCGCCGAGCGATTGAAATACAATCAGGAGACGGACGATGCGGAGGCCGAAGGCAGCGTGCGTGTCGAACAACGCGGCGATATATTGGAGGGCTCGCAGCTCAAGTTCAACCTATTGAGCAAAACGGGACAGTTGAGCCAGCCCAACTATCGCTTGAAAGATGCCAGCAGCCGGGGCTATGCCGAGACGCTGCTCTTTGAGGGCGAGAACCAATATCGGCTAAAAAAGGCAACCTATACCACATGCCCGGCCGGGGACGACGACTGGTTTCTTCAGGTGGCCAATCTCAAGCTCGACGATAAGACAAAAAAAGGCACGGCCAGAGCGGTTAAACTCACATTTCTGGACGTTCCCATATTGTATACGCCCTGGATGGATTTTTCATATAGCGGACAGCGCAAGTCCGGCTTGCTTGCTCCCTTGTACGGTGTCAATGCCAAAACCGGCCTTGAACTCACTGTGCCTTTCTACTGGAATATTGCCCCCAACTATGATGCGACAGTCTCGGCACGCCTGATGTCCAAGCGTGGCGTCGCATTTAACAACGAGTTACGCTATCTGGGCGAGAACTCAAACGGCACTTTATTGGCTGACGTATTGCCGCGCGACCTGAGCACCGGGCAAACCCGCTGGCGCACGTCCCTCTTCCATAACTATAACCTGGGCTACGGCTTCTCCACCCGAATAGACTATAACCAGGTTTCCGATGACACCTATTTCCGCGATCTGGGCAACAGCCTGAACCTCACTTCCCGGACCAATCTGTTGCAGCAGGGCATAGTGTCCTACAACCGCGCCTTGGGAGACGATGGCACGCTGAATTTCAGCTCGTTGGTACAAAGCTTTCAGACTATTCAGGATCCTCGCGCGCCTATTGCCGTCCCGTACAAGCGCCTGCCCCAGTTCACAGTCGCCGCGAACAAACCGGATGTTTTCGGCATGGACCTGAATCTTATCGGCAGCTGGTCAAATTTTTCGCATCCCACGCAAATAAACGGCACTCGCCTGGTGCTCTTTCCCAGCGTTAGCTACCCTCTTCGCAACTCATTTGGCTACATCACCCCGAAGATCGGGGTACACCATACCCGATATAACCTCGACGCTACCGCGTCGCCGGATTCGAATCCTAATCGTACCATCCCGATGTTCAGCGTCGACAGCGGGATTGCGTTTGACCGCGGGATATCGCTGGGGGGCGAGCGCTTCACTCAAACGCTCGAGCCACGCTTGTTCTACGTATATGTGCCGTTTCGCGACCAGAGCCATCTGCCCAACTTCGACTCCGCCAGGACGGACTTCAGCTTCGCTCAGATGTTGACCGAAAACCGCTTTAGCGGCAGCGACCGCATTAATGATGCGAATCAGGTGACGTTGGCGCTCACATCGCGCCTGATCGCGCCCAGCTCGGGCAGGGAAGTGGTGCGTGTCACCGTTGGCCAGCAGCTGAGCTTCATTGATCGCAGGATAGTATTGGAGGCGCCAGGAACGATAAACCGTCGCCCGGATTTTGTTGCTGCGGTGACGGGGTTTATAACGCCGACAATCAGTACCGATTCAAGCGTGCAATATGACCAGACCCAGTTCATGGTCGACGTCGTACGCTCAGGCTTGAGCTATCGCCCCGAGCCTGGCAGGGTAGTCAATGTCGGTTATCGGTTTACGCGTGACGTGCTGCATCAGGTTGATGCCTCAAGCCAGTGGCGTTGGTCGGAAAAATGGCAAACTGTCGCGCGTCTGAATTACTCGCTGCAGGATCAGAGAATTCTGGAAGGACTGGCGGGACTTGAGTATAATGCGTGCTGCTGGTCGTTGCGGTTCGTACTCCAGCATCTCATCACCGCAACCCAGAAAACCACGACGGCGGCTTTTTTGCAGCTCGAGTTGAACGGGCTGATGCAAATCGGATCGAACCCGCTAAATGTCCTGCAACGCAGCATTCCGGGGTATACCAAAACGGGTGTCCCGGGAAACAGTCTCATGGAAAGTCCATAAACGGGGGTCCTGCACCGTTATTCTTCGCGTAAGCGTCATTTCATCCCTCTATATTCTCTGATAGCGCTTATTCACATGGGTACGAAATTTTTGTTGCGTCCCCCTGTCCTGATGGCATTGCTGGCCACTGGAATGATTGTTGCCCAGCAGCACGCCCATTCAGGCAGCGTTGAGACCATCGATCATATTGTCGCGGTTGTGAATGAAAACGTGATTACGCGCCACGAACTGGACGAGGTGCTCAGCGCCACGCTCAAACAGTTGCAGAAGCAGGGCGTGCAGCCTCCTCCACCCGCCATTCTCGAAAAGCAGATTCTGGACCGTATTATCGTCAATCGGGTGCAGTTACAACTCGCGAAAGAAACCGGCTTGACAGTAAGCGATACTGAGCTCGATCAAACGCTGCGCCGCATCGCGCAGGAAAACAAGATGTCATTAACGGAATTTACCAGCGCGCTCGAGCAGGATGGCGTCTCTTTCAATAGATTTCGGGATGAAATCCGCGATGAGATCATCTTGGTGCGACTGAAAGAACGCGAGGTAAGTAACCGGGTAAGCGTGTCAGAAGGGGAGGTAGATAATTATCTGGAAACCCAGGAAATTTCGTCCGGAAATAATGATGAATATCGCATTGCGCATATTCTGGTAACGATATCTGAGAACGCAACCCCCTCACAAACCGAAGCTCGGCGGCTGCGAGCGGAAGCCGCCCTGGCGCTCTTGAAGAACGGCACTGAATTTGCCCAGGTCGCCGCAGAATACTCCGACGCTCCCGATGCGATGACGGGCGGGTTACTTGACTGGCGGCCCGCTGCCCAATTAACGAAAAAATTTTCCGAGCTGCTGACCCCGATGAAACCCGGCGGAATCACACCGATCGTTCCAAGCCCGGGTGGGTTTCATATTCTCAAACTGGTCGACCGCCGCAGTCCGCAAGGCGCCGTAACAGTGGTGGATCAGACCCATGTTCGCCACATTCTTGTAAAAATCAGCGAGCTTACATCTGAAGCCGACGCGAGACGGCGGGTATCCGAGTTGAAAGAGCGCTTGGACCATGGCGGCAGTTTTGAGGAACTGGCGAAACTTCATTCTGAAGATTCCGCATCCTCCTCTGGAGGTGATCTGGGCTGGGTCTCGCCAGGCGACACCGTACCGGAATTCGAACAGGCCATGAACGCCCTTGAACCCAATCAGGTTAGTGAACCGGTACAGTCCCCGTTTGGCTGGCATTTGATCCAGGTTCTTGCGCGCCGCTCGCAGGATGTCAGCCAGGAGCGACAGCGGCAAACGGCACGCCAGTCCATCCGAACGCGCAAAGCGGACGAAGCGTTTCAGGATTGGCTGCAGCGGTTGCGTGATCGCGCGTACGTCGAATATCGGCTGGAGGAAGGACAGGATCGGCACGCCGCTGAATAAAACCACGCCCCTTGACGGGATGGAAGGGCTGAAGCTTGCTCTCACCGCGGGAGAACCCGCGGGGATCGGTCCCGATCTGTGTGTGCAAATGGCTCAACTGGATTTGCCATACAATCTGGTTGTCATTGCTGATCGTCATTTGTTGCGGGAGCGCGCCCGGCTGCTACAGCTCCCGCTGAAGATGATGGACTACTCGCCCGACATTGAGGTTAAGCACAAGACTGGCCGGTTGCAGGTACTGCACGTACCGCTGGCCAAACGGCCGACCCCCGGAAAACTTGAATCAGCCAATGCGCGCTACGTGCTAAAAACGCTGGAACGCGCCGTTGAGGGATGCGGCAATGGTGAATTCAATGCAATGGTAACCGGCCCGGTACATAAAGGCATCATAAACGATGCTGGCATCGCCTTCACGGGCCACACGGAGTACCTGGCACAACTGACCAAAAGCCGGGTAGTAATGATGCTCGTTGGCGGCGGCATGCGCGTAACGCTGGCAACTACCCATTTGCCCCTTAAGGATGTGGCTGCGGCGATCACGCGCGAAATGCTGGAGCAGAAACTGCGCATCATTTGGCATGATTTGATCGCACGCTTTGCAATTCCCCTGCCGCGTATCGCCGTAGCCGGACTGAATCCTCATGCGGGTGAATCAGGTCATCTTGGCAGAGAAGAGATAGAAACCATTATTCCGGCGCTGGATAAGCTGCGCGCCGAGGGCATGGATTTGATCGGTCCGCTGCCAGCTGATACCCTGTTTAATCCACCAAAGCTGAAGAATTACGACTGCATATTCGTGATGTATCACGACCAGGGCCTACCGGTGCTGAAGTACGCGAGCTTTGGCAGCGCTGTAAACGTGACATTGGGACTGCCCCTCATCCGCACTTCGGTTGACCATGGCACTGCACTTGACCTGGCAGGAACCGGCCGCGCCGATCCGGGCAGTTTGATCGCGGCAATTGAAATGGCCGCGATGTTAGCTGGAAATCGGAAATAGAATCTTCGAAGGATAGCGTCGGCCTGCGCGCGCGCATCCGCGTTGCCGGATAAATCATGCACATTCCCCGTAAGCGCTTCGGCCAGAATTTTCTGGTTGATTCCCAGATCGTAATGGATATAGTCCGCGCTATCCATCCTTCCAGGGCCGACCTGCTGGTAGAGATCGGACCGGGACTGGGCGCATTGACGCGGCCCTTGTTGCAATCGCTCGATCATTTACAAGTCGTGGAAATTGACCGCGATATCGTCGAGCGTTTGCGCCGGGAGTTTTCTGAAAAGAAGTTGACGGTTTATTCGGCCGATGCATTGGAATTCGATTTTGCCGCTCTGGGAGAAAATCTGCGGGTTGTTGGAAACCTTCCCTACAATATTTCCACGCCTATCCTTTTTCATTTAAGTAAATTTGCGGGCAATATACAGGACATGCATTTCATGCTGCAAAAGGAAGTGGTCGCACGCATGGTGGCTGCACCCTCCACTCCGGATTACGGACGACTTTCGGTGATGCTGCAATGTCGCTTCCAGATGGAACAACTCTTCATCGTCCCACCCGAATGTTTCCACCCCGCCCCAAAGGTGGAGTCGGCGGTTGTTCGCATAATCCCACGTGGGGAATCACTGATTGAAGCCAGCAAGGAAAGGTTATTTGCAGGTATTGTTTCCGCCGCCTTTTCGCAGCGGCGCAAAACCTTGCGCAATACGCTGCACGCCCATCTCAAGCCGGAGGATTATCTGGCGCTGGATATCGATCCCATTTCACGGGCGGAGAATTTGTCGGTGGAGCAGTTTGTAGCGATTGCAGACCGCCTGGGGGAACGATAGCTTCCATAATGCAAACCCCGGCCTCATAGATTTACTTGTCGTCACCGAAGATAGCTCAGTCATCTCGAATAAAGCCACGCCGAGTGACCGCAAGAATCATGGAACGGGCGCATCGCATGATTGGATAGAGGCATTTCGCTACCCACTTGTACCTGAAGAGGTGGTAGTTGATCCAATTGAAGGCATTCCCTGGGGTATCGATCAATGCAAGAAACCGGATTGCAGCAGCCCCCTGATAGCGGGCAGAACCGATTTCGACGATCATACCCGTGTTCAAGTTCATTCCCTCCGCTCCGAATTGTCGTGCCACAAGCGGGTATTCGCGAGCGTCGATCAGTTCCACGTTGAACGAGGCACGTATCCGAAGCAGCCTGACGTAACTGTTGCAAAACGGGCACGCACCATCGTAGTAGATACGAATATTCTTTGGCTCGGCGGCCGAATCAATGCCGATCAAGCCGTGAAAAGTTTTCATTCCCACTGCTCAGCCCAGCATCGACAGAATTGATGGAAGTATTGCGGCGAATGGCAACGCTCTGCAGATCAGAATGGATCAGGGAAATAAGACTCGATTGATTTGCGAGATTACGCTCCACCGGTACGTCACCCCTTGCATTCGCCGTCGGATGGTTGTCGTATCACCTCTTCGGCATATAAAGATCAGTTATCGTCCCTTCTGCAATCTCAGCTGCAAAAAACACCGTTTCAGATAGGGTCGGATGCGGATGAATGGTGAGGCCGATATCTTCCATATCTGCGCCCATTTCCAGCCCCAGCACGGTTTCGGAGATCAGTTCGCCCGCGTTGACGCCTACTATGCCAGCGCCGAGAATGCGGCGGGTTTTCTTGTCCAGCAATAGCTTGGTCAAGCCTTCATCACGCGCCATGGCAAGTGCCCGGCCGCTTGCGGCCCAGTGGAACGCCGCCTTTTCGTATTCCACGCCCTGCTTTTTAGCTTCCGTTTCGGTTAATCCCATCCAGGCAATTTCCGGATCGGTGTAAGCCACCGACGGAATTGCGCGTGCGTCGAATACCGCATTTTTCATTTTTTCTCCGCCGACAATGATTTCCGCGGCAAGCTTGCCTTCGTGCGAGGCTTTGTGCGCCAGCATGGGTTCACCGACGATGTCGCCGATTGCGAAAATATGCGGCACATTGGTGCGCAACTGCTTATCCACCGAAATGAAGCCGCGCTCACTCACGTTGACGCCGGCACGCTCGGCACCGATATCGCGTCCGTTGGGACGGCGACCTACCGCCATGAGAATGCGGTCGTATGTTTGCGGCTCTGGCGTAGCGCTTGAGTTCAGTCCCTCAAATGTAACTTTCAGTCCATTTTCTTGGGACTCGATTCCGGTAACCCTGGTTTTCAGATAGATGGCTTCATAGCGCTTCTGTATGCGTTTGTGCAGCGGTTTGATAAGGTCCGAATCCGCGCCAGGAATCAATTGATCCATCAATTCGACCACGCTCACTTTCGAACCCAGCGCGTCATAAACCGTCGCCATTTCCAGGCCGATTATGCCACCGCCAATGATGAGCATGCGCTTTGGAATTTCCTCCAGCTTCAATGCGCCGGTTGAATCGACGATGCGGGGATCATCATATGGGAAACCGGGAATGCGTGCCGCGCTTGAGCCCGCGGCAATAATGCAATGTTCAAACGACACATTTTTCTGACCGTCGGCTGTTTCCACCTGCATCATATTGGGCGACATGAACGTGCCGATGCCTCGCACAACCTCGACCTTGCGCTTCTGCGCGAGCCCCGACAATCCTTTTGTGAGCTTGCCGGTGATGGAATCCTTCCATTTTCGCAGCTTGTCTATTTCTATGCCGGGCTTGCCGAAAACAATGCCCTGCTGAGCCGTTTCCTCGGCATCGGTAATAACTTTTGCCACATGCAGCAGCGCCTTGGAAGGAATACAGCCGACATTGAGGCACACGCCGCCCAGCGTTGGGTAACGCTCGATCAATACCACTTTCTTGCCAAGATCGGCGGCGCGAAACGCAGCGGTGTAGCCGCCCGGGCCCGCGCCCAGCACCACGATATCGGCATGGATGTCGCCGCGCGGCACGGCGGTGGTGGAATTGTCTGCTGTAGGTTCCGGGTGGACGACAACGGGTGCACCACGCTTTCCTTCGTCCTTTTCCAGAGCAAGCGTGGAGTCCGGAGAAGCTTTTTTGTTCAGCTCAGCTGTCCCCGTCGCTGATGCCGCCGCCTCCAGCATCAATATGACTGATCCTTCTGAAACCTTATCGCCGAGCTTGACGTTGATTTCCTTCACAATGCCGGCTTGAGGCGAAGGAATTTCCATCGCCGCCTTTTCGGTTTCGAGCGTGATAAGCGGCGTTTCCTTTTCCACCGTCTCGCTCGGTTTCACCAGGATTTCGATAACGGGAACATCCTTGAAGTCACCGATATCGGGGATTTTGATTTCGATAAGTTGAGCCATGAAAACCTTGATTTGAGGGAAAAAACTGAGCTCCCTGTTGGAAGTTTAATACCGGGTCTATTGCCTGACGTGCCCGTCACCCAGCACAATGAATTTCTGGCTGGTCAGCCCTTCAAGTCCCACCGGACCACGGGCGTGTATTTTGTCGGTCGAGATGCCTATTTCCGCACCGAGGCCATACTCGAACCCATCGGCAAAGCGGGTGGAAGTATTCACCATCACCGAACTGGAATCCACCTCGCGCAGGAAACGGCGGGCGCGGCCATAGTCTTCGGTAATGATCGAATCGGTATGCTGCGAGCCATAAACGGCAATGTGCTCGATAGCCTGATCCAGCCCGCTTACCACACGTATGCTGAGAATCGGCGCGAGATACTCGGTGTGCCAGTCTTCTTCCGTCGCTTCGCTCATCTGGGGAATAATGGCGCGGGAAGCGGCATCGCCGCGAAGTTCCACACCCTTATCCAGATAGATTTGGCACAGGGGTGGTAATACTTCCCCGGCGATGGCCTCATGCACCAGCAATGTTTCCATGGTGTTGCAAGTGCCGTAGCGCTGTGTTTTCGCGTTGTCTGCAACACAAATAGCCTTCGCTAGATCGGCGCCATCATCGATATAAACGTGACAGACACCATGCAAATGCTTGATGACCGGAATACGCGCTTCGTTGGAGATACGTTCGATCAGCCCCTTGCCCCCGCGCGGCACGATTACGTCGACGAATTCTTTCATGGTAATGAGCTCGCCCACGGCCGCCCTATCCGTGGTTTCGATTATCTGTATCGCCGTTTCCGGCAGCCCGGCAGCTTTCAACCCTTCCTTCACGCAAGCTGCGATAGCCTGATTACTACGGATCGCTTCCGATCCGCCGCGCAGTATCGCCGCATTGCCTGCCTTGAGGCATAATCCCGCCGCGTCCGCCGTAACATTAGGCCGCGCTTCATAAATGATGCCGATCACGCCAAGCGGCACGCGCATTTTTCCGACCTGGATGCCTGCGGGACGGTACTTCAGATCGCTGATCTCGCCGACCGGATCGGGCAGCGCCACAATTTGCAACAGACCTTCCGCCATGCTCGCAATGCTTTTGGAAGTGAGCGTCAAGCGATCGATCAAGGCTGGTTCCAACCCTCGGATTTTCGCGTTGTCCACGTCCCCGGCATTTGCGGCCAGCAGTTGCTGCTCGTCACGCTTGATGGCTAAAGCCATGAGCGTGAGCGCGCGGTTTTTGTCGGCGGGCTCCGCCTTGGCCATCAGACGTGATGCGGTGCGAGCCTCACGTCCTATTGATTGCATGTAAGTCTTGATGTCAATGATGTCCATGCCACAGTTCCATTTAGACAATGAATTAATAGGTGCGAAATTCTAGCGATATAAGCCTAGAACGACCCAATGTTGCTAATGCTTGGTAACCGCGAAGCGCAACCCCAACTGCAGTAATTCATCCCACGCATCACCCTTCGCAACGCCCTTGCTGATCCTGTCTATTTTCGCAGCATGCATCAAGGCCGACACCAACGGTTTGAGATCAAGGCGCCTGGCAGCGCTTTCCATTGCTTTTTGTTGATCCCCCCAGGCTCTTATCTGGCTCATCAATTGCGTAAGAGGCCTGCCGGAATCCAAGCCTTTACGAATCATTATCAACGAGCGTATTTGTCCCGCAAGGGTGTTCACAATCAGCGGCAACGCCGCGCCCTCGCCCTGCAAACCTTCCAGCATGCGGGCATAACGCACGGTTTCCCCCGCCATCAGTGCATCTGATAACTTGAAAACGTCGTAACGCGCCACATCCAGTACCGCATCTTTCACCTGCTCGAAGGACAACACTCCAGGCGGATAAAGCAATGCAAGCTTCTTGAGTTCCTGATAAGCTGCGATCAGGTTACCCTCAACCTTGTCAGCCAAAAACCGCACGGTTTCCGGGTCGGCTTTCTGCGCTTGCATGTCCAGGCGCTGGCCGATCCACATGGGTAGCCGGGTGCGTTCCACTGGATAGACCGGAACCATCACACCCGCGCCTTCAAGCGCTTTGAACCACTTGGTTGCCGCACCCTGCTTGTCGATTCTGGGCAAAGTGACGAGCGTGACGGTATGGGGGGGCAGCGAACAGCAATATCCCTCTATTACCGCACTGCCCGGATTCCCCGGTTTACCGGACGGAATGCGTATATCCATTATACGTCTTTCACCAAATAGCGACAGACTACTGCTGCGCTGCTGCAGATCCGTCCAGTTGAAATGATGGTCTACGGCAAAAATCTCACGCTCGATATAGCCTGCCTGATACGCCTTGGCACGAATCAGATCCGCAGCCTCGATAATCAGCAGCAGCTCGTCGCCAAATACCGTGTAGAGCGGCGCAACCTGCTTCCGAAGATGCTGGGAAAGGTTATCGGGGGTAATACGCATGGCATTCCTTTATGGCACGCGAGTCTGCCATCCTTGCCCCATTAACCTTCCGCTACCTTAACCGCCTCCAGTCGCCGCACGATCTGCGCTGCGGAATCGCTTTGCATTTCTCTGACGAGCATCGCCTCCTCGCCCTCTTTACCCACTACTTGCGCATCGGTATAAGGGAGAATGCGACGCAATGCAATCTCGCTCGTAGGGATGAGTTCTTCTCCCTTGGCATTGATGAGGCGAAATGAAATCCGATAGAAGAGTTCAAATTCCCGCACCCGTCCGCCTCCCGATACCGACATGATTTGCTTGTCATTCGTCACGCTGACAATTTCCAGTATGGCCTGGGCATTTTTCGGCTTGTCAATAATGCGGGTAGTGGTACTGGCCTTGATGAGGCGCCGCAGATCAGTACCGATAGGATGCCCTGCGGGGAATGATATATAGAGCGTTTCGAATGGCAGTTTAGCCTGGCCGCGCAACTGAAAACCACAGGCAGCCAGAAAGAAACAGAATACAACCAGCAGAACTTTTTTCATGCAGCATCCTCACATTCAGTTTCAGGAACCTCTGAACAGGCCCGCAAAGTGCCGTTGCGCCCGCGTCGGGCTTGTTCAGGAATTTCTTCAGACAACGATGTTCACCAATCTACCCGGCACGACCACGATCTTCTTGATCTCACCAGTCACGAATTTACGCACCTGCTCGCTTTCCAGCGCAAAACGCTCGATGGCCGCGGATTCCGTATCTCTGGCAACGCGTATTTTGCCACGCAGTTTGCCGTTGACCTGGACTATCAGTTCAATCTCATCCTGGATAAGCGCCATGCTATCGACTTCCGGCCAGGACTGATCTAGGAGTTCGGTTCCCGGCTTAAGTTCACGCCATAGGGCGTGACAGATGTGGGGAATGATGGGTGATAACAGTAATACAATGCTTTCCATCGCCTCCTGCATCAGGCCGCGCGCAGCCGGGCTGGGATCCTGCAGTTTTCCAAGCGCGTTCATTAACTCCATCACGGCTGCGATGGCGGTATTGAAGGTGTGCCGCCTCCCCAGATCGTCGCCAACCTTGGCGATAGTTTGATGCAATTGGTAACGCAAGGATTGCAGTCCCGAACCGAGGTCTTCATTTTGGGCCGAACGGTCAATCGCCCCACCTTGCTGCAGATGTTCGTAAACCTGTTTCCATAACCGCTTCAGAAAGCGGAATGCGCCATCTATCCCGGCATCTGCCCATTCGAGGGTCTGCTCGGGCGGGCTCGCGAACATCATGAACAGCCTTGCGGTATCGGCTCCATATTGTTCGACCAGTTTTTGCGGATCGACGCCGTTATTCCTGGATTTCGACATGGTGCCGATCCCACCCAACTCCACCGGTTGACCATCCGTGCGCAGCAACGCGCCAATGCGTCGACCTTGCTCATCGGTTTGAATATCGACGTCCGCCGGATTGAAGTAGACGATGCGCCCGGTTTCCGTTTTTCGAAACATGATCTCGTTCAAAACCATGCCCTGGGTCAGCAGGTTGGCGAAGGGCTCGTCGAACACGACCAACCCGAGATCGTGCATGACCTTGCTCCAGAAGCGAGAGTAGAGGAGATGCAAAATGGCGTGTTCGATGCCGCCGATGTATTGGTCCACCGGCAACCAGTAATCCACACGCGCATCGACCATGCTCTTGTTCTGGTCGGCACAGGCGTAGCGGGTGTAATACCACGAGGAATCGACGAAAGTATCCATGGTGTCTGTTTCCCGCCGTGCTGGCTTGCCGCAGCGGGGACATTGACACGCGTAAAATGATGGGGTCTTCGCTAACGGGTTGCCGGAGCCATCCGGCACAAGGTTGTCCGGAAGCACGACGGGAAGCTGGTCATCGGGTACCGGTACCACACCACACGCATCACAATAAATGAGAGGAATAGGGCAGCCCCAGTAACGCTGACGTGAAATGCCCCAATCGCGAAGACGGTAGTGCACACGTTTTTCACCCAATCCCTTATGTTGCAATGCCGCCGCGATTGCATCCACAGCCGCTTGAAATACAAGACCGGAAAATTCGCCTGAATCAAACGTAAGACCGTACTCTACGTACGCTTGCGCAAGCGGCATTCCCAGATCGGAATCAACTGGCTTGATCACCGGCTTGATCGGTAGAAAATATTTGGTCGCGAACTCAAAATCACGTTCGTCGTGGGCCGGCACCGCCATTACCGCGCCTTCGCCGTAACCCATGAGTACGTAATTGGCTATCCATACCGGAAGTTTTGCACCGGTCAGCGGATGGATGACAAACAGCCCCGTGTCCATGCCTTTCTTTTCCTGAGTCGCAATTTCTGCTTCCATGGTGGCGCCATGCTTGCACGCCTCGATGAACTCGCCAAGCTCAGACCTGTTTTCCGCCGCATATAGCGCAACAGGATGTTCCGCTGCCACAGCAACATAAGTTGCGCCCAGCAGCGTATCCGCGCGTGTCGTAAAAACCTTCAGCGCTTGGGGCATGCCGGACTCGGCGTCGGCAGGAAACGTCACATCGACCCCGAAGCTCTTGCCGATCCAGTTTGCCTGCATGGTCTTTACCCGCTCAGGCCAACCGGGGAGCGTATCCAATGTTTCCAGCAGTTCATCGGCATACGCGGTAATTTTCATGTAATACATCGGGATTTCGCGCTTTTCCACCAGCGCACCGGTGCGCCACCCCCGTCCGTCGATGACCTGCTCATTGGCCAGCACCGTCTGATCGACCGGGTCCCAGTTGACCGTCCCGGTCGTTCTGTAAGCCAGTCCTTTTTCCAGCATTCGGAGAAACAGCCATTGATTCCACCGGTAGTACTCTGGACTACAGGTTGCAAGCTCGCGGCTCCAGTCGATGGCCAGCCCCAGACTCTGCAGCTGCTTCCGCATGTAAGCGATGTTATCGTGCGTCCACTTCGCCGGCGGCACATTGTTCTGCATCGCCGCATTCTCCGCAGGCAAACCGAAAGCATCCCAGCCCATAGGTTGCAGAACGTTGTAACCCAGCATGCGGCGATAGCGTGACAGCACGTCGCCAATCGTATAATTGCGTACGTGTCCCATATGCAGTTTGCCCGATGGATAGGGAAACATGGAGAGGCAGTAATATTTTTGCTTTCCGGGGATCTCTACGGCTCTGAACGCAGCGGTATCGTTCCAGTGCCGCTGGGCTTCCGCTTCGATTTCCTGTGGGTGATATTTTTCCTGCATAAAATCCCGACTTTCCTGCCGCAAAACATGGAATTATACCGCGAACCAAAATTCCCCACGTTACGCATGTTGATTTACATCAAGATAAAAATTGCAGATTGCGTGCGATGCGCCCTGCGCTCTCCATCACGCTTCATCAAGTGCTGTCTGAAGAATTCATTCGGGCAAGGGATTAGACGCGAACGCTGCCGCCAGCCGGAACCGACTCCAACGGCTGCGGCAGCTCTTGTCCAGGACCATCGTTTTACTGGATTACGAGAGTCAGCCGGAAATCACCACGCAGCAGATTGAGAACAATGACATCTTCGCTCATTTGCAACACCGCCAGAAATTCCTGTACCGTGCGGATCTTTCTACGATTGACCCCGACAATGATATCGCCAGGCCTCAGACCATGCAGCCAGGCAGGACTATTTGCATCGGCCTTGGTCACCAGCACCCCTTCCACCTTACCACGTGGCGACCCGCTTTTGAGATTAGCCACCGTTGCGCCCGCGAGTTGAGGCACTGTTTCCGCCTCGGTGCCCGATTCATCAAGCGGCTTCGCGATCTTGAACTTCGCGTTAATAACTTTACCTTCCCTCAAGAGCTTTAGGCTTATCGTTTCGCCGATTGGCGTCATCCCTATCTTGTTGCGCAAATCGACGGAATTTCTTACGGGTCGCCCGTTAACCGCCGTCACCACGTCACGGGGCCGCAGGCCTGCCTTTTCTGCTGTCGAGTTAGGCTCGACTGTACTGATGATCGCACCTTCGGTGGAACGCAGCCCGAGGGATGCGGCCAAGTCGTAGGTAATGTCTTCGCCGCTCGCGCCCAGCCTGCCTCGACTCACTTCGCCAAAACGCACAATCTGATCGAGCACGGCCTTTACCATGACGCTGGGTATGGCGAGGCCGATGCCCACGTTGGCGCCGGATGGCCCTACAATAGCTGTGTTGATACCGATCAGCTCCCCCTTGAGATCGACCAGCGCACCGCCGGAATTACCCGGATTGATGGAAGCATCGGTCTGTATGAAATCCTCATAACCTTCGATATCGAGCCCGCTTCTTCCCAGCGCGCTCACGATACCCGAGGTCACCGTCTGCCCCAGGCCAAACGGATTGCCGATCGCAACCACGAAGTCTCCTACGTTGAGCAACTCGGAATCGCCAAGGCGTAAAGCCTGCAGATCCTTTGCATCGATCTGCAGCACGGCGATATCCGTACCCGGGTCCGTTCCCACCAGCTTCGCCTGGAACTGGCGTCGATCCTTGAGCGTGACCATCACCTGCCGGGCATTCTTTATCACATGATAATTTGTCACGACATACCCGTTTGCTGCGTCCACGATAACGCCGGACCCGGCACTACGCTCGGGGCGCGCCGCCTGATCGGGGAGATCGAAAAAACGGCGGAAAAACGGGTCGCGAAACAAGGGATTGTCTTCGATGGCGGAAGGCGTCAGCACGGAAATATTCACGACCGCCGGGGTTACGTCATGAAGTAGCGGCGCCAACGTAGGCAAGCCGTTTTTGCTGTTGGTGAATGGCACAGCGGAGTAGCCGGGCAACGCCACCGCCAGCAAAGCAATCAAACTGGTATGGAGTAAAATAATCCTGAAGGACTTTTGCATTGATAGACCGGGTATTTTTTGGGGGGTCAAGCGAAATACCTATTCATTCGACTCAGTGCTCAAACTCAACATTTCTTCTATGCCAGTCTCGAATATTTCCGGGTCGAAAGCCTTGTCGCCATCCACAGCAGGCCCGCTTCCAGCCTTGAGCCCGTGAAAATTATAGAGCGTGGGATCTGCCAGATGTGAAGGCTGGATATTCTGCAATGCCGTAAACATGGTTTCCAGCCTGCCGGGATATTTTTTATCCCATTGCTGCAGCATTTCCTTCACCGCCTGGCGCTGGAGATTTTTCTGCGATCCGCACAGATTGCAAGGAATGATGGGAAAATCTTCTATCTCGGCATAAGCCGCCAGATCTTTCTCCTTACAGTAGGCCAATGGACGGATCACGATATGCCGGCCATCATCGCTCACCAGCTTGGGCGGCATGGTCTTCAGCTTGCCGCCATAGAACAAGTTGAGGAACAGCGTCTCGAGGATGTCGTCCCTATGATGCCCCAGTGCGATTTTTGTCGCGCCCAGTTCGCCGGCAACACGGTAGAGTACACCGCGGCGCAAACGGGAACAGAGACTGCAGGTGGTTTTACCTTCCGCAATGACGCGTTTCACCACGCTGTAGGTATCCTGCTCGACAATCTGAAAGGGCATTTCAATACTGGTGAGGTAACCCGGCAATACGTGCTCGGGAAATCCCGGCTGTTTCTGGTCCAGATTCACTGCAATCAATTCGAATTCTATCGGCGCATGCGCCTGCAAATTACGCAGGATATCGAGTAAGGCATAGCTATCCTTACCGCCCGAAAGACATACCATCACGCGGTCCCCATTCTCGATCATGTTGAAATCCGCAATGGCCGTGCCGACAAGGCGCCTCAACCGCTTATGCAGTTTATTGACGTTGTGTTGTTCTTTTCTGGACATCATTCCCATCGACAACCTCATCCCCACCACACTGATTGGAAAAACCCGCAGTAGCGCCGTAGCGCTCGAAGACTAAGCATTATTAACTAATCCTCAGGCATTTTCCCAGATTAAGCTCAGTTTGGACAGGGTGGCCCTGCGGACGGTGGCAACCTCATGGATCAAGAATGTTTGGTAGACCGAGTCCTTCACTGACAGAAGCCTGAAAAGCGGATTGCTGCTTCCTCACTAGAACAGTCGATTTCGGAAGATTCTTCATACCATTTTTTCAATATGAAAAAAACAGATAACCAAGTGAAATGTTATTAGTTTCAATTATAAGTCGCGACTGGTAACTTTCGCTCTGTCCACTCTTCACTCTGGAAAACGAATGGTAGCGATAGGGAAAATTACGGGTTTGGAAGAAAAACAGGCGGGACCTGAAAAGGCCGGCAAACAGATTCCCGTGGATATCAAGCAGCGGGTCCTGTTCGCGATCACCAATATTGAGTATGGCTCGGTAGAGGTAACCATTCATGGCGGCAAAGTGGTGCAGATTGAGTGTCGCGAAAAAACTCGCGTAAGCTAAAGCGCGTTAGGGCGCATCAAGGGCGCACCAATATACGTTAATCCGAAAAAAGGCCGGTGTAGCCGCGGTAGTGTAATTCCACGACCCGAGTCATCTACCGATAAAAACCAAGGCGCTGCAAGAAAAAAAACTGCCGACCAAGCGATTGGAGGCGATAAACGATAAAACCAAAGCTGTCCCTGACCGGGATACCGGAAGGCCGATTCAGGAGAGAGGAATGAAACTTCATAGGCGAATCATGCTTGCATCTGCAATTTCAATATTGCCGATCGGCGTGATTCAAACGGATGTGAATGCTGGGAAATTTGAGGCGCCAGGAATGAGTAAAGAAGACGGCAAAATTGGCCGAGAAGATGAAGGCGGCAAAATTTTAAAGTCGCAAGTTACCGATATTAATAAGGCGGATGCGGAAAAACCATCCGTGCCGAAAGCGGAAAAGAAATCGACAAGCTACTTCAAACCTTCCAGTAGCTATTCCACCCAACCGGAATCCGATCCGCCGCGATACGTGCGTACGCTCAGCAAAACGGGGATCGAGGCATTCAAGGATATCTACTGGCTGGATGTTGGCCTGGACCATAGAACACGTTACGAGTTTCGCAGTAATGACATACGCCGAACAGACCTCAGGCTCGACCAGCCTTTTTTGCTACGCTCGCGCGCCTATTTTGGAATAAAGGAAATTCTGGACCCGCTGCGGGGCGCTGTCGAGTTTCAGGACTCGCGGCGCTACAACGGCAATTTTCCGCACGATGATCGTGATTTCAATGACTACGAGCTGATCCAGGCGTATGGCGAACTGTATTTCGAAGGCGCCCTGGGAGCGGATGACCGGAAGCAGCAGCGACCGATCAGGTTTCGTGCAGGCCGAATGGCCTATGAAGCGCTGGATCGGCGCCTGATAGGCCGGAATGAATGGCGCAATACCACGAATACTTTTGAAGGCTTCCGCATCAATCTGGGCCAGGAAATCAACGATTGGGAGATCGATTTATGGGCTTATCAACCTGTCAAACGGCTACCGACCGAGTTTGACCAACGCATGGAGAATCAGTGGTTCTACGGCGCAATCGGACATTGGCGCCGGTGGTCGGACATTATCACGCTCCAGCCATATTACATGGGCCTTGTACAGGACGGCAGCAAGATAGGCCAGATTGATCGACATATCCATGCGCCGGCCCTGCGGGGTTACGGCAAGATAGGCGATACCGGCCTGGACTATGATTTTAACCTGATTTATCAATTCGGGGAAAACGGAACGCAGCGCCATGAGGCCTATGGGTATACCACTGAAGTCGGGTATACCTTCAAGCAGAGCTGGAAACCGCGTATCAGCGCATTTTATGGATATGCAAGTGGTGACCGGCATCCCAATGACGATGTAAACAATCGTTTTGAGCGGTTCTTTGGTTTTGCGCGGCCCTGGTCGGCGGACGATTACATCGTTTTCGAGAACATCAAGGCGCCCAAGATCAAGCTCGAGTTTCAGCCGACAGCGGACTTGCGTATAGACGGCGGTTACAGCTGGTTTTGGCTTGCCAGCAGTACAGATCGCTTTAACAATCTTCTTGATGGTAATAACAGCGCCATCCCAAATCCAGGTTTTAATCGTGATGCTACTGGAAGGAGCGGCGACTTTATCGGGCATTCCGTTGATATTCGTGCCCGCTACAAGATTACGGAACACATCAATACCACAGTCGGTTACTCCCATTTTACAAGCGGTGAATTCACGCGTAACAGGCAGATGGCGGCACTTGGCAAAAGCCCCGGCAGTTCCGACTTTTTTTATGTTGAAGTTGTAGTCAGTGCTTTTTAGCTTCTTAACCAGATTTTTGACTATCCCCACTAACTCATTAAAGGAAATTATGAAACTCAAACCATGGCTGACAACGGGTCTGCTGATTGGAGGCCTCCTGGCTGGCGGAAGCGCGTCAGCGGACAGAACGCTATTGAATGTTTCCTATGATCCAACGCGTGAACTTTATCAGGAGTTCAACGCGGCATTCGTGAAGCACTGGGAGACAAAGACCGGGGAAAAGGTCGCCATCAAGCAGTCCCACGGTGGCTCCGGCAAGCAGGCACGGTCCGTCATCGATGGCCTTGATGCTGATGTGGTGACACTGGCTCTGGCCAATGATATCAACGAAATTTCAGAGAAGGCAAAGCTGATTCCAGGAGATTGGCAGAAGCGTTTGCCACATAACAGCACACCCTATACATCGACCATCGTGCTGCTGGTACGTAAAGGCAATCCCAAGAATATCAAGGACTGGAACGACCTTGCCAGACCAGGCATATCCGTAATTACCCCCAACCCCAAAACTTCGGGAGGCGCGCGCTGGAATTATCTGGCGGCCTGGGAGTATGGAAAGCGGAGCTATGGTAATGACGCCAAGGCAAAGGAGTTTGTGGCCAGGATTTACAGGAATGTTCCCGTGCTGGATTCCGGCGCACGAGGTTCCACCACGACTTTCGTGGAGCGGGGCATTGGTGATGTCTTCATCTCCTGGGAAAACGAGGCCTTCCTGGCCATCAAGGAGCTCGGTGTCGGTAAATTCGAGATTGTCGCGCCGTCGATCAGCATCCTGGCTGAGCCGCCCGTCACCGTGATAGACAAGGTCATCGACAGGAAGGGCACGCGCGATGTGGCGGAAGCTTATCTAAAGTATCTCTACTCGGAACAGGGCCAGGAAATCGCCGCAAGAAACTTCTACCGGCCCACCGATTCGAAGGTTGCGGCGAAATATGCAGATCGATTCCCCGCTATCAAGCTGTTCAAAATTGATGACACGTTTGGCGGCTGGAAAAACGCGCATAAGCTGCATTTTGCCGATGGGGGCACGTTCGACCAGATTTATCAGCAATGAAAACTTTGGCTAGCTGGAGTAAATCATATTTCAAGGGCTGACATGACAGCATTAATCATCGGCGGAGATTACATTGAAATGTTAAAGCGGGAACTCCTCGCGCACGGCTTGAGGCGCGTCGAACACTGGGATGGCCGACAATCAAGAGTTACCAAACGCGCGATTCCTGTTAGCGCGAGGCTGGTGGTGATACTGCATGATTATATCAGCCATGGTGTGTCGAACGCTTTGAAGCAGCAAGCGTATAGAAAAGACATACCGCTGGTGTTCTGCCGCAGCTCGACGCATGACCTGCGCGAAAAGCTGAGGAGACTCGACTTGGCGGAGAATTCCTGTCGCAGCTGCGACGCACTCGGGTCCAGATTCATGAACGGATTGACACGCTGGCATCCAGGCAACTTTACCGGGATGAACCGGATTCATGCCTGAAGAAGGAGAGGCACGTGAATATGGAAGCGACAAATAAACATTATGAATTTGAGCAAATCCAGGCAGTTACCGATCATCTTTTACAGCGCGCGGAAGATGGCGGGGTAGCTGGCTATTTTTTCAACAATGAGCTATCCAGCGTCTTTCAGCCAGTATTCGATGCAATTAGACGCCGTGTGGTGGGGCATTCTGCTTACATCCGTTCCAAGCCGGACCGCGATGCTGTGTTGTCGCCCTGGGGAGTTTTCGCACTGGCTTCCGAGGACACTTTACTGGTCAGCCTGGATCGCCTCTGCCGTACGCTGCATGCGATCAATTATTTCAGGGTTGCCTCAGGGCAGGGCAGTCTTTTTGTCAGCGTACAGCCTCGCCTTCTGGAGAGCGTCAAGGACGATCACGGACTAGCGTTTGAGAACATACTGAATCTCATCGGAATCAGAACCTCGCGCGTGGTGATCGAGATTCCGAGCGAGGTGAATCGCGACTTGAGGTTGCTCAAGCACGTCATCGGAAACTATCGTTCGCGTGGGTATCGCGTCGCAGCGAATCACAGCGGCGCAAATGACGAGAGCATGACGGAGCTGGGAAGCCTATATCCGGACATCGTAAGGCTGAATGCTTCCACGCTGCTGCAACATGATGGAACAGATACGCTGCTGGACACAGCCCATCGCTTGGGGGCTGCCATCCTGGTAACTGGTATCGAAACCAGGCAGCAGGTGATTTCCGCGGTTCGCACGGGTGCTGATTTATTGCAAAGTCGCTTTCTTGGGGAACCAGCCCGGATGCTCGAAGTGGATGAGCCAGACGCTGCCGGGAATGTGCATCAACCTGCAGAAGGCCGATCGACGGATGCGGGTATAAATTTCAGCTAACCGGAAAACCGGAGTGCAAGGTTGAGTATGTTCAAACGACATAGCGTTCTGCCGGGGTTCAACCTGGCACTTGGATTTACCCTGGTTTATCTGAGCCTGATCGTGCTTATCCCACTGTCGGCTGCATTCATCCGTACGTCTGCGCTCACATGGCCGGAATTCTGGGCCATGGTCACGACTCCACGGGTAATGGCATCGTACCGATTGACGTTCGGCGCTTCATTTGCAGCGGCGCTGGTCAATGCCGTATTCGGTTTTCTGGTGGCGTGGATACTGGTACGTTATCGCTTTCGGGGCAAGAAACTGGTGGATGCATTGGTAGACCTTCCGTTTGCGTTGCCGACAGCGGTGGCGGGCATTGTACTGACTGCACTCTATTCCGGAAATGGCTGGATCGGCCAATATTTCGAACCGCTTGGAATCAAGATTGCTTTTACGCCAATTGGTATTTTTATCGCACTGACCTTCATCGGTTTGCCTTTCGTCGTAAGAACGGTACAGCCGGTACTCGAAGACATCGAATGGGAATTGGAGGAAGCAGCCGCTACACTGGGTGCATCCCGGCTGCAAACTTTCGTTAAAGTCATTTTTCCCACGATTTTTCCTGCCCTGACAACCGGCTTTGCGCTCGCCTTCGCCCGCGCCATCGGTGAATACGGTTCGGTAATTTTTATTGCCGGCAATATGCCGATGATATCGGAGATCACGCCTCTCCTGATCGTTACCAAGCTTGAGCAATACGATTATGCGGGCGCCACGGCATTGGCAGTGGTAATGCTCGTAATTTCGTTTGTGATGCTGCTGATCATCAATCTGCTGCAGTGGTGGAGCAGACGCCGGAGCGCCGCCATATGAGGATGCGCCGATGAGTGCAACCGCCCTTCCAATTCCCACCGGCAAGCGTCGGGTGGCCACGGACGAGCCTGGCTGGGTACGGTGGGTTTTGATTGGGCTGGCGCTCGCCTTCCTGGCGCTGTTCCTCTTCATACCCCTGATCCTGGTCTTCTACGAAGCCCTGAAAAAAGGCGTGGATGTCTACGTGGCCGCCATCACCGAACCTGATGCAGTAGCGGCGATCGAGCTTACCCTGACCGCGGCGGCGATCGCCGTACCACTCAACTTGATATTCGGCGTAGCGGCCGCTTGGGCTATTGCCAAGTTCGAGTTCCGCGGCAAGAGCCTGCTGATAACGCTTATCGATTTGCCTTTCTCGGTTTCGCCAGTGGTAGCGGGACTGATCTATGTGCTTATCTTCGGCCTGCAAGGCTGGTTGGGACCCTGGCTGGCGGAAAACGACATCAAGATAATTTTTGCGATACCCGGCATCGTCCTCGCCACTATCTTCGTAACTGTCCCCTTTATCGCCCGTGAGCTTATCCCATTGATGCAGGCACAGGGCACCGAAGAGGAGGAAGCGGCGGTGGTACTGGGCGCCAACGGCTGGCAGATATTCTTCCGTGTGACGCTCCCGAACATCAAATGGGGTTTGTTGTATGGCGTCATCCTCTGCAATGCCCGGGCAATGGGCGAATTCGGCGCGGTATCCGTGGTATCGGGCCACATTCGCGGCAGTACCAATACCCTGCCGCTTCATGTCGAGATCCTCTACAACGAATATAACTTTGCTGCTGCCTTTGCGGTCGCGTCGCTGCTGGCGTTGCTTGCATTGGTGACGCTTGCGCTGAAGGCGTTCGTTGAATCCAGAAACAAGCAGCAAACGGAGAATGCCAATGAGCATCGAAGTACGTAATCTTTCTAAGCAATTTGGAAATTTCGCTGCATTACGAGACGTCAGCCTTGAGGTCCGCACGGGTGAATTGCTTGCATTGCTCGGGCCGTCGGGCTCCGGAAAGACAACATTACTGCGTGTAATTGCGGGGCTGGAGGCTGCCGATGCCGGCCATGTGCTGTTCCAGGGCGAAGACGCAACCGGACAGCATGTGCGTGAGCGCCGGGTAGGTTTCGTATTTCAGCACTATGCGCTGTTCCGGAATATGACCATCTTCGAGAATGTCGCATTCGGCTTGCGCGTCCGTGCGAAAAACGTCCGCCCGACCAATACAGAGATCAGCGACCGCGTGCATAATTTGCTGAAGCTGGTACAACTCGACTGGCTGGCCGACCGCCACCCGCACCAGCTTTCTGGGGGCCAGCGCCAGCGCGTCGCCCTTGCGCGGGCTTTGGCCGTCGAACCTAAAGTATTGTTATTGGATGAGCCTTTTGGGGCGCTCGACGCCAAGGTACGTAAGGAACTCCGCGCCTGGTTGCGAAGGCTACACGACGAAATGCATATCACCAGCGTGTTCGTTACCCATGATCAGGAGGAAGCGCTGGAAGTGGCTGACCGGGTAGTGGTTATGAATGAGGGCCGCATCGAGCAGATCGGCACGCCGGATGAGGTGTATGAGCAGCCGGCAAGTCCGTTTGTGTACGAATTTCTAGGCAAGGTGAATCTGTTCCACGGCCGGTTACATAAGGGGCGAGCCTGGATAGACGGGATCGAGGTCGACGCGCCCGAGCACATAGAAGCAGAGGAACTGGCGGCGATAGCTTACGTGCGTCCTCATGATATCCACGTGGACCGGGTGGTTAACGGTAGCGGCGCGCTTGAGGCGCGCGTATCTCATATTCTCTCGGTCGGCCCCGTAGTGCGTCTTGAGCTGATCCGCGACGGCGACGGCAACAATAGCAAGGAACTGATTCAGGTCGAAATCAGCAAGGAGCGCTTTCGCGAATTACAATTAATCCCGGGTGATCAGGTTTTCATCAAACCTTCACGCTTCGATCTATTCCCGGCTCGGATACACTGAGAGGTTTGCCAGCATCGATGTTTTAGTAGCAGAAAAGGAAAACGAGAGTTCGTTCGAAACACTATCTGAGTTTTTGAGAAGGAATATCGCCACATTTAGACCCTTCCGGGCCAAAAAAAGCAAAACAAGAACGCCAAGTCGCAATCAGTGCCAGCTACTCAACAACTTCTAGAACGCCCTCCATCCCGTGTTCCCTGTGGCTTTTGAGAAAGAGCAGCTTTTCGGGGCAATAGAAAGCATACGTGCCAGGTGCGCTTGGGGTGAAAGTGAATATTTTGGACTCCCGGCTCAGATTTTCATCGATCGAGATATTCGCTCTGGGCGCCCTGAGTACAAAGCCATGAGGAATGATCCCCGGTTCCACGCGAACCACGAACATTACAGGCATATTAACTTTGACGATGATGTGCTTGGGCCTGAAAAAATAGTCACCCGCCAGGATATTCACGTGTTGCACCCCATCGACGCCAACTACTGCCCGATAAGGTTCATTGCCCGGTTGCGCGACGGCACGTCCCGTTGCGAAGCAGAAGACCAACGCCAGCATCAGGGACAAAAAACAGGGGGATAAAAACCGCTGTGGGTTCATGATGAATCTCCTTACCATTCGCCTTGAAATCCAACCTGGCGCAAGATTGGCTTAGTCCCCTCCAAATAGCGTAAAGGGAGCGAGCGCGGACGTCTAGCACGTAGCATTCAATAACGAGGTCCTTGAATATTTCCCGTGGTTCAGCCCTTCTCCCTTGTATCGGCAGCTATTATAGCTTCTTTTAACTTCTCGCCCAGGCTCTGCTTGACAGCACCTTCTATCCGATTCTGTTCCTCGAGTCATTGCTTCCCTCCACGCTTCCGCCCCCGCATTCGGCTAGCCTCATGCAGTTGCGCTTTGCTTCGCTCGCTGTGAACAACATACGGCGGGACTTGCACCACAGGAGTGCGCCCATGCTGGGCGAAAAAAAAGCCCCGTTCTTGGAACGGGGCTTTTTATAAGGTGCCTGGCAGTGACCTACTTTCGCATGTGAAAACACACTATCATCGGCGCGACTTCGTTTCACGACCCTGTTCGAGATGGGAAGGGGTGGGTCCAAAGCGCTATGACCGCCAAGCGTAACTTTTAATGACAAACGATGGAAGCCATGACTATAAGTCTTGGGCTTCCATCGCAAGCCACTGATCTGGAAGAAGTAAATCTGGATTAGTTCGTATTGGCAAAACAACTTACACGACATGAAAATGTATGAATTGATTCTTTATTCTTCATATTTCATGCCTTGCTTAAGGTTATAGGATCAAGCCTCACGGTCAATTAGTATCGGTTAGCTTAACACATTACTGCGCTTCCACACCCGACCTATCAACGTCGTGGTCTTCGACGAACCTTTAGGGGGGTTTTACCCCCGGGAAGTCTTATCTTGAGGCGAGTTTCCCGCTTAGATGCTTTCAGCGGTTATCTCTTCCGCACTTAGCTACCCGGCGATACGACTGGCGTCATAACCGGTACACCAGAGGTGCGTCCACTCCGGTCCTCTCGTACTAGGAGCAGGTCCCCTCAAACTTCCAACGCCCACGGCAGATAGGGACCAAACTGTCTCACGACGTTTTAAACCCAGCTCACGTACCACTTTAAATGGCGAACAGCCATACCCTTGGGACCGGCTACAGCCCCAGGATGTGATGAGCCGACATCGAGGTGCCAAACTCCCCCGTCGATATGAACTCTTGGGAGGAATCAGCCTGTTATCCCCGGCGTACCTTTTATCCGTTGAGCGATGGCCCTTCCATACAGAACCACCGGATCACTATGACCTGCTTTCGCATCTGCTCGACTTGTCAGTCTCGCAGTCAAGCACGCTTTTGCCATTGCACTATCAGCACGATTTCCGACCGTACCTAGCGTACCTTCGTACTCCTCCGTTACACTTTGGGAGGAGACCGCCCCAGTCAAACTGCCTACCATACACGGTCCCCGATCCAGATAATGGACCCAGGTTAGAACCTCAACAATACCAGGGTGGTATTTCAACGTCGGCTCCATGAACTCTAGCGAGTCCACTTCAACGCCTCCCACCTATCCTACACAGATATTGTCAAAGTCCAATGTAAAGCTACAGTAAAGGTGCACGGGGTCTTTCCGTCTAGCCGCGGGGAGATTGCATCTTCACAAACATTTCAACTTCGCTGAGTCTCAGGAGGAGACAGTGTGGCCATCGTTACGCCATTCGTGCAGGTCGGAACTTACCCGACAAGGAATTTCGCTACCTTAGGACCGTTATAGTTACGGCCGCCGTTTACCGGGGCTTCGATCAAGAGCTTGCACCCCATCAATTAACCTTCCGGCACCGGGCAGGCGTCACACTCTATACGTCCACTTTCGTGTTTGCAGAGTGCTGTGTTTTTATTAAACAGTCGCAGCCACCATTTCTTTGCAACCCCCATCCGCTTCACGCGCAAGGCGCTACACGTACCGGGGGCACACCTTATCCCGAAGTTACGGTGTCAATTTGCCGAGTTCCTTCTCCTGAGTTCTCTCAAGCGCCTTGGAATTTTCATCCCGCCCACCTGTGTCGGTTTTCGGTACGGTCTTCATTCAACTGAAGCTTAGTGGCTTTTCCTGGAAGCAGGGTATCACTCACTTGGCGCCCCGAAGGGCGTTTCGTTATCACGCCTCAACTAAGCCGCCCGGATTTGCCTGGGCAGCACGTCTACACGCTTCAACCGGGACGTCCAACACCCGGCCGAGCTAACCTTCTCCGTCCCCACATCGCATTGAATAAAGGTACTGGAATATTAAACAGTTTCCCATCAGCTACGCATTTCTGCCTCACCTTAGGGGCCGACTCACCCTGCGCCGATGAACGTTGCGCAGGAAACCTTGGGCTTACGGCGAGGGAGCTTTTCACTCCCTTTATCGCTACTCATGTCAGCATTCGCACTTCCGATACCTCCAGCAGCCTTCTCAAGCCACCTTCGCAGGCCTACGGAACGCTCTCCTACCATCTACACTTGCGTGTAAATCCCTAGCTTCGGTGCACAGTTTGAGCCCCGTTACATCTTCCGCGCAGGACGACTCGATCAGTGAGCTATTACGCTTTCTTTAAAGGATGGCTGCTTCTAAGCCAACCTCCTGACTGTTTTAGCCTTCCCACTTCGTTTACCACTTAACTGTGTCTTTGGGACCTTAGCTGAGGGTCTGGGTTGTTTCCCTTTCGACACCGGACGTTAGCACCCGATGTCTGACTCCCACGCTCGCACTCTTCGGTATTCGGAGTTTGCCATGGTTTGGTAGGCCTAAACGGCCCCCTAGCCATAACAGTGCTCTACCCCCGAAGGTGATACGTGAGGCACTACCTAAATAGTTTTCGGAGAGAACCAGCTATTTCCAGATTTGTTTAGCCTTTCACCCCTACCCACAGCTCATCCCCTAATTTTTCAACATTAGTGGGTTCGGACCTCCACGAGGTGTTACCCCCGCTTCATCCTGGCCATGAGTAGATCATCTGGTTTCGGGTCTACACCCAGCAACTAATCGCCCTATTAAGACTCGCTTTCGCTATGCCTCCCCTATTCGGTTAAGCTCGCTACTGAATGTAAGTCGCTGACCCATTATACAAAAGGTACGCAGTCACGGAACAAGTCCGCTCCCACTGTTTGTATGCATGCGGTTTCAGGATCTATTTCACTCCCCTCCCGGGGTTCTTTTCGCCTTTCCCTCACGGTACTGGTTCACTATCGGTCGATTACGAGTATTTAGCCTTGGAGGATGGTCCCCCCATATTCAGACAGGATTTCTCGTGTCCCGCCCTACTTGTCCCAATCCTAGTTCCACATTCAAACTTTCGCCTACGGGGCTATCACCCACTATGGCCCGACTTTCCAGACGGTTCGGCTAGTTCAGATGCTAAAGATTGGAGGCTCCTCCCATTTCGCTCGCCACTACTCTGGGAATCTCGGTTGATTTCTGTTCCTCTGGCTACTTAGATGTTTCAGTTCGCCAGGTTCGCCACGATTGGCCTATATATTCAGCCAACGTTGACCCTTGCGGGCCGGGTTTCCCCATTCGGACATCTCCGGATCAATGCTTGTTTGCCAGCTCCCCGGAGCTTTTCGCAGGCTACCACGCCCTTCATCGCCTGTAATCGCCAAGGCATCCACCACATGCACTTATTCGCTTGATCCTATAACCTTAAGGGCTTAGGAAGCAGTCGGAAGCCGGCCTGAAACCCGGAGTCTTCGTTTTATCTTCCAAACCATCTGGTTATAGTTGTTTGCTCACATCGCGTCCGACTAAAAACGCGATGAGTCGATACAATCTAACCCATTATTTCGTATCCTCGGATACAAGCTCCAATTAAGGGCGCACGTATTCATCGGATATGAAATACTTTACTTCTTCCAAATTTTTAAAGAACGTCGAGAAACAGTTTGGTAAAGAATCAGGGAGTGATAATATAACTACCCGGATACTTTCCGCGCTATTCCCGAAATACAGCCGCTGGTAAAAACCAGAAGTAAACGTTGTCGTTTACTTCTACTTTCTAAGTAGATTCACGTGAGTTCCGATTTCTGAACTGGTGGAGGTGAACGGGATCGAACCGATGACCCCCTGCTTGCAAAGCAGGTGCTCTCCCATCTGAGCTACACCCCCTTTAGTTGGTGGGTCTGGGTGGATTTGAACCACCGACCCCACGCTTATCAAGCGTGTGCTCTAACCAACTGAGCTACAGACCCTGAACAGAGCCTGGAAACAAAGAGATGGGCTTTTGTCGTCACTAGCCTATGGCTCCTTAGCCCCCTAGCTTTGCTTTTTTAGACAACCGATAGGTTGTGAGCGCTTGAAACAGGAATTTCTCTAGAAAGGAGGTGATCCAGCCGCAGGTTCCCCTACGGCTACCTTGTTACGACTTCACCCCAGTCATGAATCTCACCGTGGCAGGCGCCCTCCTTGCGGTTAGACTACCTGCTTCTGGTGGAACCCACTCCCATGGTGTGACGGGCGGTGTGTACAAGACCCGGGAACGTATTCACCGCGACATGCTGATCCGCGATTACTAGCGATTCCGACTTCACGGAGTCGAGTTGCAGACTCCGATCCGGACTACGACGCGCTTTCTGAGATTGGCTCCCCCTCGCGGGTTGGCAACCCTCTGTACGCGCCATTGTATTACGTGTGAAGCCCTACCCATAAGGGCCATGAGGACTTGACGTCATCCCCACCTTCCTCCGGTTTGTCACCGGCAGTCTCATTAAAGTGCCCAACTGAATGATGGCAATTAATGACAAGGGTTGCGCTCGTTGCGGGACTTAACCCAACATCTCACGACACGAGCTGACGACAGCCATGCAGCACCTGTGTTACCGCTCCCTTTCGGGCACACCCACCTCTCAGCGGGCTTCGGTACATGTCAAGGGTAGGTAAGGTTTTTCGCGTTGCATCGAATTAATCCACATAATCCACCGCTTGTGCGGGTCCCCGTCAATTCCTTTGAGTTTTAATCTTGCGACCGTACTCCCCAGGCGGTCAACTTCACGCGTTAGCTGCGTTACCAAGCCCGTTAAGACCCGACAACTAGTTGACATCGTTTAGGGCGTGGACTACCAGGGTATCTAATCCTGTTTGCTCCCCACGCTTTCGTGCCTGAGCGTCAGTGTTAACCCAGGGGGCTGCCTTCGCCATCGGTGTTCCTCCACATCTCTACGCATTTCACTGCTACACGTGGAATTCCACCCCCCTCTGCTACACTCTAGCCTTGTAGTTTCAAACGCAGTTCCCAGGTTGAGCCCGGGGATTTCACATCTGACTTACAAAACCGCCTGCGCACGCTTTACGCCCAGTAATTCCGATTAACGCTCGCACCCTACGTATTACCGCGGCTGCTGGCACGTAGTTAGCCGGTGCTTCTTCTTCCGGTACCGTCAGTGATCACAGGTATTAGCCGTGACCGTTTCGTTCCGGCTGAAAGAGCTTTACAACCCGAAGGCCTTCTTCACTCACGCGGCATGGCTGGATCAGGGTTTCCCCCATTGTCCAAAATTCCCCACTGCTGCCTCCCGTAGGAGTCTGGGCCGTGTCTCAGTCCCAGTGTGGCTGGTCGTCCTCTCAGACCAGCTACTGATCGAAGCCTTGGTAAGCCTTTACCTCACCAACTAGCTAATCAGACATCGGCCGCTCCAAAAGCGCAAGGTCTTGCGATCCCCTGCTTTTCTCCGTAGAGATTATGCGGTATTAGCACACCTTTCGGTGCGTTATCCCCCACTTGAAGATACGTTCCGATGCATTACTCACCCGTTCGCCACTCGCCACCAGGGTTGCCCCCGTGCTGCCGTTCGACTTGCATGTGTAAAGCATGCCGCCAGCGTTCAATCTGAGCCAGGATCAAACTCTTCAGTTTAATACTGGTAAAACTCTCGCTTGACGTATTTCATGATTCCAGTTTTTATTCCTGGTTAGAGGAATATTTGCCAGAATCTTATTACATTGTGCGAGCACTTTGAATCTTGAATTTCCGGCTATTTCGCCTTAAAGACGAAGATAACCGGATGTCCCGATTCAAGCGCCCACACCTATCGGCTGTAAATTTTTAAAGAGCGGTCTGTTTAGCGAACTTAAAGCTTCACAGGGAAAGGCGGCATTATACGGATACTAAAAACAGAGTCAAGGGTTTTTTTCAAACTTCTTATTTTTACTAAGAGGAGATCGTTACCCTGGCGAATTTTCGCTTGCCTACTTGCACTACCGCGGTTTCACCACGACCTAATTTGACGGTCTTGTCGCTGACTTTTTCGCCATTCAACCTTACGCCACCCTGTTCGATCAAGCGTAGCGCCTCTGTCGTACTGGCGGTTAGTCCGGCTTGCTTAAGTAACTGTGTAATTTGCAACCCTTCAGCGTCAGTATACAACATCTTTTGAGGCATGTCATCTGGCACGCCACCGCGCCTGAATCGCGCCTCAAAGTCGGCTAACGCGGATTCTGCGTCGTGTGTGCTGTGGAAGCGGGCAACGAGCTCTTGCGCGAACATCACTTTGACATCCCGCGGGTTGCGGCCGCTTCTCACTTCCTGCTGCCACTGACGAATGATGCTGACAGGCTCAAATGATAATAGCTCGATATATCGCCACATCAACTCATCGGAGATCGACATGAGCTTGCCAAACATATCAGTGGGATTCTCGGTAATGCCAATATAGTTGCCAGCTGACTTGGACATTTTGTTGACGCCATCCAACCCCTCAAGAAGCGGCATGGTAATAATACACTGCGGTAATTGTCCGAAGTGCTTCTGCAACTCCCGCCCCATCAGCAAATTGAATTTCTGATCGGTGCCGCCCAGTTCGATATCTGCCTTAAGCGCAACTGAATCGTAGCCCTGAATTAGCGGATACAAAAATTCGTGGATAGCGATGGCCTTATTACTTCGGTAGCGTTTGCCAAAATCTTCACGCTCCAGCATGCGTGCAACAGTATGCGTCGCCGCCAGTTTGATCAGATCGGCTGCATTGAGCTTATCCATCCAGCTGGAATTGAATACCACCTCGGTCTGCTCGGGCCTGAGTATGCGAAAGACCTGGTTCTGGTAGGATTTGGCATTCTCCGCCACTTGCTCGCGAGAAAGAACGGGGCGCGTCGTATTCTTTCCGCTGGGATCGCCTATCATGCCGGTAAAATCACCAATCAGGAATAGGGCGCGATGCCCTAAATCCTGTAAATGGCGAATCTTGTTGAGCAGAACGGTATGACCCAGGTGCAGGTCGGGTGCCGTGGGGTCAAACCCGGCCTTGACCCTGAGCGGGCGATTTAAAGCAAGCTTTTGCTCCAGTTCGTCTTCGGGCAGAGTCTCGCTGCAACCATGTTTGATGATTTCCAGCTGTTCTGAAATTGGTATCGTCACAGGAACGCCGGGAGTATATTACCTACAATTATCCGCTGCAAAACCCCAATTGATCAGCTTGTCCAGCACAGCATTGACATAATCCACACGACGATTCTGGTAATCCAGATAGTAGGCGTGTTCCCACACGTCAATCGTCAATATTGGCTTTATCCCTTTGGTCAATGGCAGATCCGCATTGCCGGTCTTGCTGACCTGGAGCTTATCGCCATCTTGTACCAGCCATGCCCAACCGCTGCCAAACTGGGTTGTCGCCGCAGTCGCCAATTCCTTTTTGCAAGCTTCGACGCTACCAAAAGAGGCTTCTATTTTTTGCTTCAGCGCTGCCGGAGGCTCGCCGCCGCCTTTAGGCGTCAGGGAATTCCAGTAGAAAGTGTGATTCCAGACCTGGGCTGCGTTATTGAAGATTCCGGTTTTGTCCACTTTGCCGGCTACCGAAGCAATGATCTCCTCCAGGGATAAATCCTCGAGCTCCGTCCCGGCTATCAGTTTGTTGAGGTTGTCGACATAAGTCTTGTGATGCTTGCCATAATGAAAACTCAGCGTATTTGCGGAAATGACGGGGTCCAGCGCATTATCCGGATAGGGTAAAGGCGGCAGAACATGCGGCGCACTTTCAGTCTTTTGGTTGCTCATGATTTTTGCTCCTGTGTGGTGACATAAAATCCGATCCCTTCCCCTTTGCGAAATACCGAGTAGTAAATTATTTCCGGGGAAATAAATAAAACCGATCGATACGCTGTTACCGAGATGACTCAAGAACAACGTATTCCGATTCAGTTGCGGGACCACTTGAACGACGACCGATCGAAAAGAGAAGTCGAGGTTGGCTCCGGTATAGCTGGATCAGGCGATAACACTTATAAGCAGTATATCCGAAATAAGCGGAAAATAGCGCACTGCTGTTGGGCGGCATACGGAGTTGGAGCGCAGACGGATCAGTCCGCCATCTCATTTTCCGGTCTGTTGACCCGATGGTCAACACTTGCTGAGAGCAGGTAGCGATCAATGCTTCGCGCAAACAATACTGCCCCAATCCGCTATCGCGCGCCAGAGGCGAAATCAAATACACTGAGAGAAGCCCAAATCAGATCAGGAGCGCATCACGCATGGACGCATGGTCGATGGACGCAACAGAAGATATGTGTGGTGTGGAGATTTGGAAAGATGAATCATTCGAAGGCTTGAGATCAAGCCGAGAATGGAAAAGTCTAAGCTTGAACCATGAGAACTTTAATCAATACGCTGTGGTGAAAGCCGTCCCGAAATCACATCGTCACATCGCAATGAGAGGTCATTGCGATTACCTCACCCGTGCCGGATGTGCGTCAAAAATCCATCCCTATCAAGCGCTATGCGCCATCGAGTTCAACCAGTTGCTTGTCGGGGTAGCGCTCCATCTGATATCTCAACCACAGCCTGCTACCGATATGCAGTGCCAGCGTATCGGCATTGAACTGCAGATCCCGATTTTCCATCTCACTTGTGGTTTCGCGAAAAAGTTGGATCCACCGCTCAAATAATTTGGAAGTGAGGCCGGGCAGGGCCACATGCTTGGGCATGGGGGCACCGCGAAAATGGCTCGTTCCGCGCAGCTTCATCGACCAGAAATTGATCATCTGCACAAAATGTGCGTCCCAATTGGTAACATGCGCTTCAAAAATCGGGCCTAGCAACGGATCTTTTCTGGCTCTTGCATAAAAAGTATGAACCAGCCGAGAAATTTCCTCTTCAGTACACAAGTCAGGATAGGGTGCTATAAACTCTGGTTGTGGCGTAGTCATAGTTAGTCAAAAAATAATAAAGTTATTACCGCAGCGATATGGCAGGGGTTGCTGGCTTAGGGCGCCCGGAAAAACTAGCGCAATGGCTGAAATTGCAATTTTCGTACTTTAGGCAGTATTCTATGTGACAAGTTTGCCTGAGTAAAGAGTCAATGCAGGTTTACCACATCTTTAAAAAGATCCTGGTCCTTCAATCTAAAAAATACCAGAACTGGAAAAACTGAAATCTAGAACTAGAACACCCCATCCCTGGATACCCCATCGCACCTTAGCATTACCCGTAATGTCTGCAGTGCTTCCAACTGAATCTGGCGCACGCGTTCCCGCGTGAGATCGAGATTCGTCGCCAGTTGTTCCAGTGTCTGGATTTCGTATCCGTTAAGGCCGTAGCGCTTTTCAATGATGAGTCTTTGCTTGTCATTCAGCCGGTTAAGCCATTCCTGGATGCGACATTTGATCTCGGATTGTTCCATCATATGGTCGGGGCCGGGATTATTATCGTCGGCGATGGCATCACCAATGGACAATGATGGATCGACATCAAGAGGCGCATCCAATGACATCATGCTCATGTTCAAGGACAACATTCTTTGCACTTCCTTGATCGGCCGCCCTAGTAAATGCGCTATATCCTCCGGTTTGGGTTCCTTTCCCGTATGCGCTTCCAGATGACGAGCGGCGTGTAAAATGATATTCAAGTCTTTGATGACATGCACCGGCAAACGGATAGTTCGCGACTGATTCATAATGCACCGTTCGATGTTCTGCCGTATCCACCACGTCGCGTATGTCGAAAAACGAAATCCACGCTCCGGGTCGAACTTGTCCAGTGCATGCATCATGCCCATATTTCCTTCTTCGATCAGGTCCAGTAACGCGACGCCATGCTTGGTATAGTGTTTTGCTATATTGACCACCAAGCGCAGGTTGCATTCGATCATTTTCTGACGCGCATCAAAATCATTCTGCCTGACCAGGCGTGTCAATTTCGCCTCTTCCTTCGCACTCAACAGCGCGTTGTGGCCGATATCATTGAAGTAGATCTGGGTGACATCAGTCAGGAGGAAGTCGCTGGGAGGCTCGGCGGCAGCGCTGGAGGGCGCTTCGGAAATCTCAAGGGCATCATCGGGGTCCGCAACATCTGTCTTGTCATAGGACTCCTCGTCGGGATACTGTAGCTGATTCATCATGGGCTCATCCTGATATTCCGGGTAAATGCTTCAAGGGGTCAACCGGTTTTCCATTCTTGCGAATTTCAAAATGAAGTTTCACCAGACTCGCATCGCTATTTCCCATCTCGGCGATTTTCTCGCCTTTTACTACTGTTTGTCCTTCTTTCACCAGGATTTTGCTGTTGTGAGCATAGGCGCTGAGATAAGTATTGTTATGCTTGATAATGATAAGCTTGCCGTAACCGCGCAACCCGGCGCCGCTATAGACCACCTTGCCATTAGCAGATGCGGTTACCGCTTGTCCGGCAGTGCCTGAAATATCGATCCCTTTGGAACTTTCCGAGAAAACGCCCAATATCTTGCCCCTGGTTGGCCAGATCCAGTCGACGCGATCGCCGTCATTGAGTTCTTCTGCAGCTGGAGGTATTGGATTAATTTCGGTACCGGTATTCTTCTCGGTCATCGGATCGGCTTTTACCGGCGCCACCAAGGGAGGTGCGCCCGGTAAGCCTTTCAATTGCGCGACGGCCTGATCCGAATAAGGTAGTTTGAACGCCCTGGGTTCTGTTTTCAGCTTATCCGTGTTGGCCTGAGGTTTTGCTCCGATTGGGGAGACGATGAAAGGTGTGGTTACGGCCCGGGATGGCAGCGTCGTTTCCCGGATGGGAAATAACGATGGCTGTGCCAGCAGGGAAGGCGAGGATAAGTAAAGTTGCTGTCCAACATGAATGGCGCCCGGATCCGTAATGTCATTCCATTCCGCCAAACTCTTCTGGTCGATGCCATGGCTCAGCGCGATGCTGTATAGCGTGTCACCTTTTTTTATGATATATGCATCGGGTCGACGAACGGACACCTCGGGCTTGGCATTTTCCGCTTCTACCGTGGCGCTATCGACTACCGGCGCGCGATAAGGCGTGGATTCACAACCCGTCATTAAAAGGCATAAAACGAGAAGCGAGCAATAGGCTGAAGAAAAAAAACTGCTCATACAAAATGAACGACATCCCCTGAAAATTTCGCGGCATGATGAATCACTGTTCAAATGCTTCTGCCTGATCCTGGCATGCCTCATTCCCGTCTCTTATTTTGCATCGTTTAACGTTTCCAGATTCCGGGTAATATCGGGACAAACCTGACCTCGTCAAGCATTGTCTCAGTATAACCCTGCAAATTACGTTCGATAACGCACAGATACTGATCCTGGCTTCCCTTGGGAAAAACTATTCTGCCGCGAATCGCTAATTGTTCAAGTAACGTTGCTGGAATATGCGTAGCCGCGGCGGTAAAAATAATGCCATCGAACGGTGCGGACTCGGGCAACCCGAGCAAACCGTCAGCATGCTTCAGGCGAACATTGTTGAGGCGCAATTGCCGTAAACGTGTGCGGGTGCGGGTAAGCAAGGGCCCGACTCTCTCGATCGAATAAACCTCGCGGGCAAACTGCGCCAGCACAGCCGTCTGGTAGCCGCAGCCCGAGCCAATCTCAAGCACCTTGTCTATGCCCGAACCCGCGCGCAGCAGCTCACTCATGCGCGCTACGGTAAATGGACTCGAAATGGTCTGACCAAAATTGATAGGCAATGCCACATCGTCATAAGCACGGTTTGCCAGGACCTCCTCGACAAAGATGTGGCGGGGGACGACGTTCATTGCCGCCAGCACCACTTCATCAACGATGCCTCGCGCTCTCAGACGCTCGATCATGCGCGCACGAGTACGCGCCGACGTCATGCCGATACCGGAGTAGTGGGTGTTCAAATTAGCTATACCTTGAACAGGCGGTGTTCAACCATGCACAATAACCAAAACGCTGCGCTGCTATTTCAACCACTCTTTTACTGCATCCAACTGCCCATATCGTGTCAAGTCGATTTGCAGCGGAGTCACCGATACACGGTTACGCTGAATGGCAAGAAAATCCGTGCCCTCTCCCGCATCCTGAGCAGGCCCGGCTGCGCCTACCCAGTAGACTGTATTCCCGCGCGGGCTCTGCGATTTGATTACGGGCTCCGCCTTATGCCGGCGGCCAAGCCGGGTAACCTCGATGCCTTGCAATTCATCGTACGGTATGTCGGGTACATTGATGTTAAGCAATACTGTCCCGTGAAGCTTGTCGTTTTGGAAACGTTGTACTACTTCAGTCGCTATACGTGCGGCAGTGGAGAAATTACCGGTGGAAAAGCTGGCAAGAGAAATGGCAATAGAAGGAATGCCCAGCAAGAACCCCTCCGTGGCAGCAGCTACGGTACCGGAATAAATCGTATCGTCACCCATGTTGGCGCCATCATTTATCCCCGACACCACCATGTCCGGCAATGTGTCGAGCATGCCGGTGACCGCCAGATGCACGCAATCCGTTGGCGTACCGTTGACATAAAAAAACCCATTATGGGACTTGCGGAGACTCAGGGGCCGATCGAGCGTAAGAGAGTTGCTGGCGCCACTCCGGTCGCGTTCCGGCGCAACTACGATGATATCTGCAATAACGGAAAGCGCTTCGGCGAGACAGGCGAGGCCTGGCGCAAAATACCCATCGTCGTTACTGAGCAATATGCGCATTCGAACAGTTACCCAAGTGATTTTTTAGCTTATCGGGAGAAAAACATTCGCAAACGGTGCTGATAAGCCCGTAATATCCGACAGAATCAATCAATCCGTAACTTGATTGGTCGGGGCGAGAGGATTTGAACCTCCGACCACTTGCACCCCATGCAAGTACGCTACCAGGCTGCGCTACGCCCCGAACGTGGAATTATAACAACAAGCCACGAGGTAAGGAACCTTAGAAATTGCTATTGCTGTTTTGTGAACCGTAGAGCGAGAGAGCGGGACTACGGAAATGGATCAAGATCGAAGTAAAGACACAACACTTTTGATTTCGTCTCTCAATAGCGCCAGATCAACTGATGAGGAATGCGGAGCAACCGAATCGGGAACAGAAAGGGCTGCCTCGACCATATTTTGCCCCAAACGGCTGCGAGCCCCATGAATGGTGAAGCCGTGCTCGTAGAGCAACTCCCGGATGCGGCGAATCAGCAACACCTCATGGCGCTGATAATAGCGGCGGTTGCCGCGCCGCTTGACGGGCTTCAGCTGTGTAAATTCCTGTTCCCAATACCGCAATACATGTGGCTTGACGCCACATAACTCGCTAACCTCGCCAATGGTGAAATAACGCTTAGCCGGAATGGGCGGCAAAGCGTTACTCGGCGTTACGTTTTCCATCCTGATTCTTTTCCACCATTGCCTTCAATTTCTGGCTGGCGTGAAAAGTGACGACTCTTCTGGCGGTAATAGGAATCTCTTCACCTGTCTTGGGGTTGCGACCAGGACGTTGCGGTTTGTCGCGCAGCTGGAAATTGCCAAAACCGGAAAGTTTGACGCCATCGCCGTTTTGCAGGGCGACGCGAACCTCCTCGTAAAAGGATTCCACCATGTCTTTGGCTTCGCGCTTGTTGAATCCAACTTTTTCAAAAAGCAAATCCGCCAGCTCGGCCTTTGTTAAGGTCATAGTCTCCCTCACCTGTTTAGTTACTTTCAAACCTGGTAGCCTCTGAATAATTTCCGGGGAGCACTCAGTTGCCAGCTGAGTTGGCAAAAAGAAGATCACAAGACGCCATGATGGCCTATGGCGTGCAAGCATAACAGCGAGTATTCGCTTCACTGACGCAGGCTCGGACGGCTCGGCCTTATATGGCTGTGGTGAAGCCGAATCATTCGCACACTCCGCCTTCGGCCATCGTCTCTCCACCTCGGGATCTCTACGAATTCGGCACCACTGCGGATCACTACCGTCTCGCTGGCGCCGCAGTCGCCGGCTGATACATAGCCCCTGATAATTCTCCTGCTTTTATCAGCTGCGGAGCTTTGCCCCGAACTGATTCTGCAAAACATTTATCAACTGTGCGACAACCCGATCTGCTTCCGCATCGGTTAACGTTTTTTGAGTATCTTGTAATAACATACGGAATGCAAGACTTTTTTTGCCGTTTTCCATACCTTTGCCATGATACACATCAAACAGGGAAATTTCCGAAATAACGGCCAATTTCTCGGCGTACATGCAGTTCAGCATTGCCTGAACGCGAACATCCTCCGGTACCACCACGGCAATATCCCGCCTTATGGGTGGATATTTCGAAATCTCTGCCGCGTTCGGCAGGGTTCGTGCCATTATGCTTGCCGCCTCCAACTCGAACAGCACAACCGATTTGGGCAAGCCAAATTTTTGCTGCCAGCGAGGGTGAAGCTCTCCCACATAGCCGGCGATTTTGCTATCCACGCGGATCAGAGCGGATTTCCCGGGATGCAGCGCCGGGTGGGGCGCCGCTTCGACTTCAACTGCTGCTGGGAAAAATAGCGCTTCGATATCTGCTTTTACATCATAAAAATCCACCGCGCGCGCGCGCTCGCCCCACTGCTCCGTCATTGCATCTCCGTAGCAAAGGCCGGCTAATTTTTCATGTTGCGCGTAGACCTCGCCGCTTTTTTCGAAGCAACCTCCAATTTCAAATAGACGTATTCTTGTCTGCTTACGGTTGAGGTTGAATTGCAGGTTCGATATAAGGCCGCCGATCAGGCTGCTGCGCATTACCGCTAACTGATTGGAAAGGGGGTTTTTCAATGCTACCGGCGCGGTGTTGCCTGCCAGCTCCAACTCCCAGGAGGCATCTACAAAAGCATAATTGATGACTTCCTGGTAATCCCGCCCTGTCATGCTTTCCCTCAACCGTGCGAGGGATTTTAACATTTCAGGCGCAGGCAGCATGCCCAGTTTCATCTGGGGCAAGGTAGCGGGTATAAAATTGTAACCGTGTATGCGCGCCAGTTCTTCGATCAGGTCTTCCTCGATGGCAAGATCGAAGCGGTAAGTCGGGGGCGTAACCTGGAAGACATCGCCCACCACGGAAAAGCTGAATTGCAGGCGGCAAAATAATTCGGCGATTCTGGCTTCACCAAGATCTATGCCCAGAACTCTTCGGGTCCGTTCCACGCGAAGGCGGATGGGGTCGCGTTGCGGCAACTTGCCTCTGATCTCGGTAATCGGCCCCGTCTCACCGCCGCAAATATCCAGGATCAAACCCGTTGCGCGCTCCATCGCGTCGCGTGTCGCGCCAAAATCGACGCCCCGCTCAAAGCGATACGCTGAATCCGAACTAAACCCGAGGGAAAATGATTTGCCGGAGATCACCTCAGGGCTGAAAAAAGCGCTTTCCAGAAATATATCGGTTGCCCCTTGAACCACTCCACTTTCATCCCCACCCATGATACCGGCGAGCGCCAACGGCTTGACCTCATCCGCTATGACCAGCATGCCGGGTTGCAGCATAAGGTCTTCGCCGTTCAATAATTTGAGCCTTTCGCCGGGCTTGGCATAACGTACATGAATTGAGCCCCTGAGGGCACCCGCAATCTTTGCGAGATCGAAAGCATGGAGAGGCTGACCGATCTCCAGCATTACGTAATTGGTTATGTCCACCACAGCGTTGATCGAACGCAGGCCGCTACGTTCCAGGCGACGAAGTATCCACTGAGGAGTGGGAACATCGAGAGAAACGCCACGTACCACTCTGCCACAATAAAGCGGGCAAGCGTCCGGGGCGTCGACTTGTATCGTCAGGGCGTCATTCAACTGACCTTTAATCGGCTTGATCGTTAACGGCTTGAGATCTTCGGAAGTAATGGCGGCCACTTCCCGAGCAACACCACCTAACCCAAGGCAATCGCCGCGATTGGGTGTCAGCTTGAGTGTAAGGAGTTTGTCCTCGAGTTCGTAATAATGCCGAAAATCCATACCGGTTGGCGCACTATCCGGAAGCAGCAATAAACCGGCAGAGACTTCTTCCAAGCCCAGTTCCTTCGCTGAACATAACATTCCGGCGGATTCAATTCCACGTATCCTCGTCCGTTTAATGGTAAGACCCGGCAGTTCCGCGCCCTCCAGCGCACATGGCACCTTTACTCCGGAATGGACATTCGCTGCACCACAGACAATCTGTAGCGGCTCAGCCGATTCCATCGAATCCGTGTTGACCTTGCAAACATAAAGATGATCCGCATCCGGATGTCTATGCACGGATAGCACTTCAGCCACCACTACCTTGCTAAAGGCCGGCGCGACCGGTTCAATAGCCTCAACTTCCAGGCCGGCCATGGTTAGCGCCTGAGCAAGGTTGCCTGTCGATAACGGCGGGTTAACGAAAGTGCGAAGCCAATTTTCTGAAAATTTCATTTGAATTTATTCTCTTTGCGGAAGAGGCAGATCCGATGTCCTTGAGGTTGTCTTTCCTGAATCAAGGACCACGAGATATCCTGTTGGGCGATTATCGCTTATCCGCTTTCGCGCTGTTCATGCTTTGCGCCCAAGGGCTCGCGTAACTTTCCCGCTATTCAGTATATTCGCAGGGGTATTCGCGCCGTAAAGCGGGGTTCGCTTTCGTGCCTCTCAGATTGGATTACTAATTGAGGCGTGCAAAACGCTATTTCGGTATTCCCGTTGTTCTTTTAATTAAACTGTTTCAAAAATCGTAAATCATTTTCGAAAAACAACCGTAAATCGCTCACACCATACCGCAGCATTGCCAATCGCTCGACCCCCAACCCAAATGCGAAACCAATATATTTTTCGCTGTTTATGCCAACATGCTCAAGAACGTTAGGATGCACCATTCCGCACCCCAGCACTTCCAGCCATCCGGTATGACCGCATATGCGGCAACCGTTTTCGCATTTCACGCAGCGGATATCCATTTCAGCCGAAGGCTCGGTAAACGGAAAAAAAGAAGCACGGAAGCGCACCGGCAAATCGTCCCGTTCAAAAAATTGTTGCATGAAATCGGCCAGCACTCCTTTTAACGCCGAAAAGTTGGCATTTTCATCCACCCATAGGCCTTCCACCTGATGGAACATGGGAGTATGAGTCAAATCAGAGTCGCAACGATATACTCTTCCTGGCGCGATCACCTTTAGGGGCGGCTGCTTTTTTTCCATATAGCGGATTTGAACCGGCGAAGTATGTGTACGCAGCAAATGCCTGCCGGCCCCATCATCGACGTAAAAGGTATCGTGCATGGCACGCGCCGGATGATTTTCCGGAATATTAAGCGCGGTGAAATTGTAAAAATCGGTTTCGATCTCGGGACCCGTTGCTACGGTAAACCCGATGGAATGGAATAGTGACTGGATGCGTTCCAGGGTCCGCGTTATCGGATGCAGACCACCCATTCCCAAACCGCGCCCTGGCAGCGTCACATCCAGCGCTTCTTCAAGTAACTGCGCCTCAAGTTTTTTTTCTTGTATCGTATCCCGGCGAAAATTAAGTGCCGCTTCCAATGTTTCCTTCGCCTGGTTTATGCGATGTCCCACGGCAGGACGCTCTTCCGGCGGGAGCTTGCCCAATCCCTTCAGTAATTCCGTCAGGCGGCCATTTCGGCCCAAATAGCGCGCCTTGGCTTGCTCCAGCTCGACAATTTCATCCGTACCATTGAAGAGATCAACGGCTTCACTGATAAGGTGATCCAGATTAGTCATAAGCAATCGAAATGGGATGGGTTACCGAATCCAAACAAGAAAAAAGGAGGCAAGGCGCGCGTTGCGCCATAGAAAAAGGTTACCGAAACAGTTTTGCAGTTAACGTTGTGCCATAAGGAAAGGAATTCATTTTAGTGCATCGAAGATGATTT
>NZ_FMWY01000011.1:0-103181 GCF_900103145.1 Nitrosospira sp. Nsp18
AAATCATCTTCGATGCACTAAAATGAATTCCTTTCCTTATGGCACAACGTTAACTGCAAAACTGTTTCGGTAACCTTTTTCTATGGCGCAACGCGCAGCAGCGGTAAGCAGCCTCAAACATGGCAAGTAGCCGTCGTAAACGATTCCATGCACTTCAACCCGTTTCTGGGAGCGCAGCATGCTGATAAGGTAGTGCACAACCTCGTGCGTAATAGTCTGCCCCGGCACCAGCACCGGGATACCCGGCGGGTAGGGAGTAATTTGATCTGCGCAAACCTTGCCATCCAGATCGTTATTTATACGCTCCTGCTCATCCAGCAAAGGCATCAGTTCGCCACCGCAGTAGAACGCATCACGCGGCAGATATTTAAGATTGGTAAAACCGGGGATCTCCGGAATATGATAGAGCCTTCTTGGCGCGCGACCCTCACGCGCGATTCGCATCAGTGCATCATAAAGGCGCGACACTTTACTCCGGGTAGTACCAATGGTAAGAAGCAGAGTAAGAGTATTAAATGTAGACTTCTCCACTTGGATATTATAACGCTCGAACAATTCCCGGATCAAATCCTCCACGGTAAAGCCACAGCGGGAAATGTCCACGGTGACCTTGGTGCTGTCGAGCTGGATATTGTCATGCTTTACCTCATCAGGCATCAGATCGACAAGTTCCAGCACGCGAAAGACGCCGGTTGAATTGATCTGCTCGCGCACTTCCTGCGCCAATTCCAAAGTACGCGACAACAGCTTGTACCCTTCCAGCGTCGCCTGCTTACGGGCAACGTCGAGGCTGGCAATCATGCTGTACTGCGGACTGGTGGAAGTATGCATGTTGAAATTCTCGCGAAACAGATGCTCGTTGAAGCTGGGATCATTGATATGAATCATGCTGGACTGAGAAAAAGCCGACAGTACTTTGTGCGTACTCTGCGTCGCATAATCGGCGCCCGCCTCAAGCGCGGTCGGACGGAAAGCCGGATGAAAACGGGCGAAACCGTACCAGGCTTCGTCGATGATAACTTTTATACCTTTCGCATGCGCTGCCTTGATGATGGGCGGCAAATCATAACGGAGCCCATCATAAGTGCAACTGGTAAGAATAAGCGCCTGCGCATCGGAATGTTCTTCGATGGCATTGAACAGAGTCTGTTTCGGTACCGGTCCATAAACACTGAATTTCTTGTTGACAGATGAGTCGAGATAAATCGGATGAGCGCCGGATAATACGACTCCATGGTGCACGGACTTGTGGCAGTTCCGATCGAGCAACAGCTTCTCGCCCGGGGCGAGCAACGTCTGGAATATCACCTTATTGGCAGTAGAGGTGCCGTTAGTGGCAAAGAAGGTTCTCCGCGCGCCAAAGGCCTTTGCCGCAACCTTTTGCGCTTCAGCAATGACGCCGGTTGGTTCCATCAGCGAATCGAGCATCGGTACCGAGACCGATAGATCGGCACGAAAAATATGCTCACCGATAAACTGATAAAAATCGCTGGCCCAGGGGCTGTCGCGTAGCGAATCGCCTGAGGAATGACCCGGCGTATGCCAGGCATCCTTAGCCATCAATACGTAATTTTTGAGCTGATCATAAAAAGGTGTGCGTGCTTTTTCCTGAAGCTGAGCATTAAGGATGCGGTACATCCCACGATAATCGCGCTCTTCGCGGTAGAAATAGCCATCAACCGTTTCGGTAAAGAGGGCATCCACCACTTCATCCTCTTTCTCCTGGGCAATTAAAATATAGATATCCAGCTCAGGGCGAAAACGGGTAATTTCCTGCACCAGCTTCAATGCGGTCATTTGCAGGTTGCGGGAACCCTTCTCACCATTTTTCAACGTATAAAGCGTATCGTCCACCAGTACCGATTGAATATCGCCGTCATCCTGGATCGCTTGCAGTGCTTCGCGTGCAGTGGTAACGCCGGCAAAAGTGATGCCCAACGGGTTTTCCAGGGACTTGGCGGCGCCATTCAATCCCTTGATGAATTCCTTCAGTATCAGGTTCTCGTCATTGATGATGAGAATTCGGCTCGTGGGTTTCTTCATGAACACCATTTCTTAAAATATGAAAATCGCTTTATGCGCCAAAACAATGGTGATTGCAAGTCGCAGGATATCTAAATAAACCGTCGCGAGTCGCATTTTTCCGGCTGAAATGCAGCCGGGGTTGGAACAGTCTATAGTGACAGGATGAAACTGTTCGTCCTCACGCTGCGTAGTGGTATCGCAGCAATACTGCTCCTGTTGCCGACGTTCGTTCCGGCTGCGCCGGTGGTGGTAACGACGGTAGAAGGTCCTATTGCGCCAGCCAGCGCTGATTTCGTCCAGCGCAGCCTGGAGCGTGCAGCCGCCGAGGGTGCGCTACTTGTCGTATTGCAACTGGATACGCCGGGCGGCCTCGATTCTTCGATGCGGCAGATCATACGCGGCATTCTTGCCTCACCCGTGCCGGTAGCGGCCTTCGTGGCGCCGAGCGGAGCCCGGGCAGCAAGTGCCGGGACCTATATCCTTTATGCCAGCCACATCGCAGCGATGGCACCCGGTACAAATCTGGGTGCGGCGACCCCGGTACAGATTGGCGGTCTGCCTGAGCCTGAGCCGAAACCAGAGCCTGGGCCTGAAACCAGGCCCAAACCGTCTCAAAACTCATCCGCAAATCAGGCAGACGAGACCGGCGGCCGGGATATAGCGACAGAAGACAGGATGCCCAAAAAAGACGCAATGTCGCGCAAAATAATCCACGATGCCGCGGCTTATATACGCGCGCTTGCGCAGATGCGAAAGCGCAACGTTGAATGGGCGGAACGCGCTGTGCATGAAGCCGTAAGCTTATCAGCAGCCGACGCCCTGAATCTCAAGGTCATCGATTATGTCGCTGCTGACGTGCCAGATCTGTTAAGGCAGCTGAATGGCCGGGAAGTGACCATACTCGGGCAGAACCTGACCCTTGATACCCTTTCAGCCACAATACAAGCTGTCGAGCCCGATTGGCGTACAAGACTACTCGCCGTCATTACCAATCCCAGCGTCGCCTACATACTGATGCTTATCGGCATTTACGGATTGTTCTTCGAGTTTTCCAATCCAGGTTTTGTATTACCCGGCGTGGCGGGCGCCATCTGCCTCTTGCTTGCCCTGTACGCATTCCAGTTATTGCCGGTCAGCTATGCCGGACTCGCCTTGATTCTGCTCGGCATCGCGTTCATCACGGCAGAAGCCTTTTTACCGAGCTTCGGCGCACTTGGCGTTGGCGGGATGATTGCTTTTATAGCCGGCTCGTTGATGCTGATCGACACCGACCTTCCCGGCTACGGCATTCCCTGGCCCATGATCGCAGGGATATCCGTGGCTAGCGCACTATTTCTGATTTCCGTCGCCGGCATGGCGCTGAAATCACGGCACAACCCCATCGTCAGCGGCCATGAAGCGATGATCGGCGCCGTGGGCGAGATGCTGGAGGATACTTCCGGCGAAGGCATGGTGCGCGTTCATGGCGAGTTGTGGAGCGCGCATAGTGAGCAACCTCTGGCCCGAGGACAGAAAGTGCGCGTAACAGAAATCCACGGTCTGGTTTTACATGTGGTCCCGGCAGAGAAATAGTCCAGAGAAATAACCAAAGGAGATTTCCATGTTCGCCAATTTTGGTTTTTTTAGTACACTCATTATCATCCTTATCGCAGTGCTTTTCTCGGCATTTCGCATATTACGGGAATATGAGCGTGGGGTGATCTTTCTGCTTGGCCGCTTTCAAACAGTCAAAGGCCCCGGCCTGATCATAATAATCCCCGGCATTCAGAAAATGGTGCGAGTCGACCTGCGTACTGTGGTCATGGATGTCCCCAGCCAAGACGTGATTTCGCGCGACAACGTTTCGGTAAAGGTCAACGCCGTGGTGTATTTTCGGGTAGTCGATCCACAAAAATCCATCATCCAGGTGGAAAATTTCCTTGCCGCCACCAGTCAGTTTGCACAGACTACTCTGCGTTCCGTGCTGGGCAAGCATGAGCTGGATGAAATGCTGGCGGAACGTGAGAAGCTCAATTTGGATATTCAGAAGGTGCTGGATATTCAGACCGATGCCTGGGGCATCAAGGTATCCAACGTCGAGATAAAACATGTGGATATTGATGAATCCATGATAAGAGCCATTGCCAGGCAGGCGGAGGCAGAGCGTGAGCGTCGCGCAAAAGTGATTCATGCCGAAGGCGAATTGCAGGCATCGGACAAATTGATGCAAGCGGCGCAAATTCTTTCCCAGCAAACCGGGGCAATGCAGTTGCGCTATCTCCAGACGCTCACAAACATCGCGAGTGATAAATCCAATACCATTATTTTTCCGATACCGATGGACCTGGTATCGCCGCTAATGGATGTCCTCAAGAATCGCAATCCGGAAATTCCCTGACACGACTGAGGATCGAGGACGGCTGATTTTCTATACATCAGCCCCGCTGTATCTGTATGAGCACCGATAACGCGGACTTCACCCAGCTAAAACCGATCCTTTCCTGCTCAAGACGCAGATTCTTGCGTATCCGGTGGCATGGTGTTGCGCTCTAGCTCTACTTCGTTTGCTGTGATCGACTTACGGTGGGACTTTCACCCACAAGTGCGCCCCTATGCTACCGCATAACAAAAAAGCCCGGAAACCCGGGCTTTTTTTATGCTGTCGAACGATCAGGAGGCCATCGTCTAGGACGCCATCGTCTTAATGGCGGCCGATAGCCGGCTTTTATGGCGAGCTGCCTTATTCTTGTGGATGATACCCTTGTCCGCAATGGAATCTATAGTACCGATGGAAGCCGCGAACGCAGCCTGTGCAATGGTTTTGTCGGTAGACTCGATAGCTTTTCTCACATGCTTGATTGCGGTGCGCAATTCCGAGCGCAGGCTCGTATTACGGTCGCGCTGGCTGACATTTTGTCTCGCACGTTTTCTGGCTTGTGCACTATTGGCCATTAAAATTCCTCGAATTAAATGTTACGCAAATTTTATAAATGATACGGATGTTCCCGGCATATTGCAAGGAAAACCGAGAGTATTATAAGCCATGGACATCCCAAGATTCTCTAACATCAACCGGTTCTTCTCAAAGGTACAATTCTGAGTTCTCTTTCATCAGGGTGGCGCCAGCGCAATGAATGTGAGGCTCCATCTCATGAGTTCGTCCATAACATACATCCGTATATGTGCAAAGTCGGGTACTTTAAACATACTGAAGTTGACGAAGCCATGCCCATCAGGTAGACTTTGAGTCAAGGAATATTCTGCGGTAAGTTTCGTCTAAACTTCAGTTCTTACGTCAGTAAAATACGGATATTAGAACGCATCGAAATGAAAACGATAAATATTTTTGCCGCGTTGTCCCTGCTTGGCTTGCTGGCCTCATTGAGTTCGCCCGTAACAGCAACCGTCGATAATTCCGATATCCCGCCCGAGCAGGATGCCCCAGCCGGAAGCGACCACGAAGCCATAGCGAAATACTATGAAGATGAGGCCAGAAAGCGGCATGAGATTGTGGCCAAATACTATGAAGATGAAGCCAGGAAGGCACAGGCAAAGACGAGAGAATTAAAACTGTTACTTGAGCATTACGAGGAAAAAAGCTATCTCTACGGGAAAAAAGCTCAGGATCTGCAAGCGCATACCACCGCGTTAATACGCAAGTATGAAAAAGCCGCGAAGGCGGATGCGAAGGAAGCTGCCACTCACCGGCAGATCGCCTTAAAATTTAAAGAAAAAAATTACGCTGCCGCATCCAGCGTACAAAAATTTAGGGTCGTAAATGAATCTCACTAGTGGGTTTCGACAGGATAACTGAGGATTTTTCGCTAGGCCGAGCAATCCCGCCAGCCTGGCGCACTGCGTTGGCATTGCCCCCACCCCATTCCACCCTATTGATCCTTAGCCCCCAACCTCCACCCATCTTTACCGATGCGAATAACGCGAGTGTTGCACTATCGGCGAGCACGGAAATCTTGAAAACCTGATCGACCTATGTCGGTGGTTTCCGACGCCGGGGTTGCTTTAAACTGATGAAATCGATGAACGATCCGGACGTCCGGCGGGCGCTTTATTTCGTTATCTGCTTTTGAAGTCACCGGAGACATGATAGTGCGCAATCCGTTTCACAATGATAACCTCGGTAAATTGATCCTCCGCGTTACGGTAGGAACGCTGATACTTTTCCATGGCGTACACAAGATACTCAATCCAGGCTCTCTCGATTTCATCAGCAAGCAACTCACTGGCAATAATCTACCTCAGGCCCTGGCTTATGGGGTTTATCTGGGTGAGGTTATCGCACCCCTAATGATAATCCTGGGAATTTTTTCACGCCTCGGCGGTTTACTTGTTTTCGGCAATATGATGTTTGCACTTTTTCTGGCACACCGCAGCCAGCTGTTTACTTTGACGACTTCAGGTGGCTGGGCGCTGGAATTACAGGGTTTTTATTTATTTTCGGGTCTCGCGGTATTATTCCTGGGCAGTGGCCGGATGGCAATCAGACCGGATTAGTGTGTTAGCATAGTCAGCTCTACCGTTTAAGCTGTTTACAAGATTAATTAGCACGGGTAATTACCACCATGAGCACCGTCAATTCTGAAAAATACCGCTGGCATTCATTCGACGATCTGTCAGCTTTACAGGAAGCAGCGCTAGGCGCCATTCTCGACGGTGCCTCGATGGCGATACAGGAACGCGGACGTTTCAATCTCGTACTGGCTGGCGGTGAAACCCCGCGCGGAATTTATCAGCGATTGCGATCGGCCCCTACGGATTGGACTGCCTGGCACATCTATTTTGGCGATGAGCGCTGCATGCCGCCTACGGTGGAAGAGTTGAATTTTTGTATGGCCGGGGAAGCATGGCTTAATCATGTGCCCATTCCCCCAAGCCAGGTACATGCAATACCGAGCGAGATTCGTGCGGATAAAGCAGCTAATGAATATGCACAAACCCTACGGGGCGTTGACATGTTCGATCTGACCTTGCTTGGGCTCGGGGAAGATGGCCATACTGCAAGCCTGTTCCCCGGTAACGAATGGGGCACTGCTCCGGATTCTCCCGATACACTGGCGATTTTCAATTCGCCCAAGCGGCCGCCCCAGCGGGTATCGCTCAGTGCCGCGCGGCTAAGCCGTTCGCGTCAGATAATTTTTCTGGTGAGTGGCGCATCGAAGCATAAAGCAGTGGCGAGGTGGCGTGCTGGGGAGAATATCCCTGCGCGAGCGATAATGGGTGAAACGGGTGTCGATGTGCTGGTGGAATCCGCTTTATTGCTGCCGCTTGCGGGATGATGCACTGAACCCTCAGGCAGAAGAGAAAAGAAAGAGAAAGGCAAAAAAAAAGGAGTAGAAGCTACTCCTTTTTAGGCAAAAATCTGAATCTACAAAGATCACCACCGCGAGCCATGCATTCGTGGTGCTCAACCTTGGTATCGGTAAACGTTTCCATCAGGCCTTTATCCAGGTGGCAGATTTCCAGATCTTTTACCGCCATCTGATGAAAGACACAATTATCGGCTTCAATAACCGGCTCGCCACCCGGCAATGTCGCATTTCTCGCGTTGTAACCGAGCTGATCCATTACCTCGGCAAGCTTTTCAACCTTTTCCTGTTGCGTAGTCAGTTCCGGGTACTGGCTTCGTATCTGCCGCGCTATACCTGCGCCAATATCATTCAACCGCTTACCCATGTTTTCCGCACCTTCTTCACGCTGAACCGACGCCAGCACCAGTTGCGCAAGCCACGAATATTGACGGGGAAAACTTTCCTGGCCAAGCTCGGTGAGAACATAAAGTTGCTGAGGACGGCCTCCTCCAGATGGGCGCGTAGCACCTGCCGCAATTAATCCTGCCGCTTCCAGGGATGCGAGGTGCTGTCGCACGGCATTTCGGGTAATTTCAAGCCCTTTCGAAAGCTCATCCACACTCATGCCGGTTCTGTTTCCACGCAATAGCTTGAGTAACTGCTTTTGACGCGCACCCATTTTATTAACCATTTGGTTATACCTCCTTGCCCCCTCTGCTTTAAGAAATCGAAAAAATTGTTATAACGCATCTATCACTATACGCTATCTTGATATACTTTACACATAAAATAGTTGACAAATTCACGCTCATTCCATACAATTTTTCCCAGACAAATAATTTATTGTAGCCCTTGCTTCGCCACTTTTGGAGCACTCGCTCGATTCTAAAGGAGAGCGCGGCATGAGAACAAGAAATTTATTGGCAGCCTTATCCCTCAGCTTATTGGCCGCCTGCGCGCAGATGAGCCCTCATGAAGCCCTGCAGAACACCAATATCAGAAAAGCTTCCCAGAATGCCAGAACGCGCAGCGACCATGATGCTCTGACGCAGTATTTTGAAAATACAGCGAGAGAAATGCAGGCGAAGGCGAAGGAGCAAAAGAAATTACTTGAGCACTACGAAGAGAAAGGCTATCTCTATGGCCGTCGAGCCCAAGATTTGAAATCGCATACTTCTGCTTTGGTTCGTAAATACGAAGCAAACGCGGAAGAAAGCATAAAAGAAGCCGCGGCTCACCGGCAAATGGCATCAGAACAGGCACAACGTGAATTTGCCGCCCGCGAAGGGCAAATTGTAGACGCTGCCAAGCTAAATCCTAATTCCAATTAGGTTCTACCCCCAACGAAACCATCACGAAACATGCCGTTCTAGCCTGGCTGGCGGTTCAGTCCTTCCATGCCGGAAATCTTGGCAAGCCCAGGAAAAAATCCATATCGTGATTGGGCCAAAGCTGTGCGTTTTCTGCGCGCGCGAGCGCCTTTAGCTTACGAATGCTCGCGAGCGCCAGGGCTTCGTTATCCTGCCAGCAGTAGCCCGGAGCGATTTCCTCATCCAGGTTTTCCACTAGATCTGCTGCATCTCCACACAAAATGACCGGCTGCCCTTTTTGCAGTTCGATGAACAGCGACATATGTCCGGCAGTGTGCCCGGGGCTGGCAACCGCTTGCACGCCAGGGGTCAGCATATACTCTCCAGTCATTATCTCCCATTGTCCCGCACTCGCCAGCTCATCGGTAAACACGCTGCTATCCTGTCCGGTGCGCGCTGCCGCCACTTCCTCAGCCTGAACATGCACCTCGCAACCCGGCAGGTCGCAAAGGCCGCCTGCGTGGTCGAAATGCAAATGCCCGATAAACACGACATCGATATCGGATGGCCCGAGCCCCAACCGTGCCAGATAGCGAGGGATACGTTGCCCTTCCTCCATGGCAGGCGGCTCGAATGAATGACGCATGGGCTCGAAATATTTTGTGCGCAACGCTGGATCAGCAAGCTTGCGATAGTCGCAACCGACATCATAGAGGATGCGTCCATTTGGCGTTTCGACCAAATAGGCAAGAATCGGCGCATCGATAAACCTGCCATGGCCGCGGTTGCGTGTCGAGATTGTCTTCTCGTAGCGATACGTGCCTGTCAGCAGTGGCCAAATCTTCGTATCGCGAGGCATATTAAGTTCCCATTGTTTCCAGACCTCGCCAATGCAGATTGACGTCCTCAGTTAACTTCAATGGTGTTCAGTCTCGAATGCCGAGTGTTCTGACTGTTCGGGGTGTTCGAGGTGTTCGGGGTGTTCGGGGTGTGCGGGGTGTGCGGGGTGTTCGGCGGTTTCGTCAATACTTGAATGATTCATCTTGCCGAATATCAGATGAGCGGAAAAATTCAATCCCAAAGGCACCAGCAATGCAACCACCAGCAATGCCGCCAGTGCGGTGTTAACGCTTACGTCGATTTCTCCGCGCGCTATTTTCCTGAGAACCCATATAGCCAGACAAAGCAATCCAGTCAGGATTATGACGCTAATGATTACTAAACCGCTATCAGCCATGGTTTACCCGGTTTTTGATCGACAATATTACCGTAATTACTGGTTACTGTTACGCCCAAAATTACGGTTCAGCGTGCCATGAAATGCTGAATGCAACCAGAAAGCAGCAATGTCGAAACTGGACAAGCTCGAATGACACGGCTTGATCGAATCAGCCAGAAAACCTATCTTAAACTTGGACTTGAGGGAAAGCTTGCGATTGACATCCTTGATTATCCCCTTTAGTATTAAGCCCGGATTCGCGCGGGGCGAACTCCGGAATAAAAACATAGGCAGAATTACAATTCTAACGATGAGTAGATCGCTAATCGTTAAGCTGGTCGCGTTCAAGGTGTTTTTTCCTTTGGCCAGGGATGTCGAGAATTGTAAGTACCGTTAAGCAAGAGCGGCTGCTATTTCATTAAAACGTAACGTATAGTAAAGGAAAGTGATTATGAAAAAAACCATAACGATGTTTGCGAGTCTAGCTTTGGGGTTGCTGTTAGTAGGAACCGCGCAAGCAAACGAGCAAAAATTCAAGGTAGTTATCAATGCTTATGACACCACAATTCCTGAGCTCAATATAGAAGGTGTGACAGTCAAGAATATTCGCGCGTTCAACGTTATCAACGCGCCCGAGACTTTGGCTGTGAAAAAAAATACCAAGGTAACGATTACCGTAGAGAACAAATCTCCCATCAGCGAGGGTTTTTCCATCGACGAATATGGAATTAAAGAAGTACTCAAGGCCGGAGAAACAAAAGATATCACTTTGGTAGCGAAAAAGAGCGGTGCGTTTACAATCTACTGCCAGCTTCATCCTTTGAATGTCCATTTATCGGGCACCTTGAACGTCATAGACTAAAGTACTTTGCTCGGAGACTATGAAGTAGCAGGATCGGCGGCACAGTAGAAAAAACGGAAGCAGCGAAGCTAACATCGACAACAACAGATTGGCGTGCCGATTTGGTCAATGTCAGCTTCGAAGCTGCCGAACGCCGAAGCGGAAGTGGTATGGCAGGGCTCTTAAGATCGGAATGCAATAGTTGATAAGGTGCATTTAATCTGCCATACCGTGGCTGTTCATAATAAGCCTGATACTGCTTAGAAAGGTTATAGAGTATTTCTAGGGAGTAAGTATTGCTCACCTGGAACAATGAAACCCGCTACGCAGCGGGTTTTTTATTTGTAGTAAGTAGCATCGATTTAACAGGATAAGCCTCTTCAAAAGCTGGATTACTAAGTTTGATAGAAGTGTGTCTTTATCGACTTGGGCGGCCACGCTCAACCGCTTCTGCGTAAACGCCAACCCCTTCCTGTCACGCCCATACTCCAACCCTTCATTATCGCTTGGATCGTATTTTGTATGCCACCGAACAGATAAAACTCGTCAAAAGAGCATAATAAAACCTCAAATCAAAACGAGGAGAATTAAAATGACTCTCGGAACGATTCTTATGATTGTGCTGATACTTGCCCTGGTGGGTGCGATTCCAACATGGGGTTACAGCAGCGGCTGGGGTTATGGACCGAGTGGCGGTATCGGATTCGTGCTGTTAATAGTGCTTATTTTGGTTTTGTTGGGGCACATCTAGCTTGCTAAGCTGAAAGCTATGCGGAATTACGAGAAGAGGCCCGCCAGTAGCGTATAGATGACAGATAGCCCCATGCCGAACCATGCGAGCTAGTAGTATTTGCATGAACTGGTGCGGGGCTATCGCTACCAGGGCGACGAAGGCGATGAAGAAGAGGATGAGCAGGGCCATCGGCAAAAAAAAGTATATTCCCATACTTTCTGGGTGGAATAACATCAGTTGTTCAAATTTTTCTAATAACTGAAGAATCGCAGCATTAAATACCAATAGGGTCAGACTAAGTCTGACCCTATTGGCTCTCGATCGGGAGTCGCTCGTTTACGAAGTGCGGTCGGCCTGCTTTGCCTGCCACTGCGCGTACAAGCCCTCTTCGTCTGCAGGCTTCAACGGTCGCAGCACCACTTCCTGCTGCAAGGGAGGGCGAGCCATCTGTGCATAGACGTCAGCAGTCGACAGTCCATACGGTTCGCCCTCATCGTTGGAATAGGCGAACCATGCCCGATGGATACCGCACAGGTGCATTGCGGCCAGGCACATGGGGCATGGGTGACCGCTGGCGTAGATTTCGCAGCCATCCAGATCGGGACGGCCCAGCACACGGCTGGCTTGGCGGATCGCCTGCATTTCAGCGTGACAGGTCGGATCCTGCGTACTATGAATCTCGTTTACCGCTTGGGCGATCACCTGCCCTTGGTATACCAGCACCGCACCGAAAGGCCGACCCCCGGCCTTGATATTGGCCCGGGCCAGCGCCAGGGCTTCTCGCATGTGCTGCTCGCTGCTCATGATTGTGCCTTCTTGTAACCCAAGGTCGACTGTCGCGGCCTCCGATTTTTGAATACCTCAACGTACCCAAGGCTTGCCGGCGTCATCTCCGCTCGGTTTTATAGGGTAGTCCATGCAAGCGCTGGCTCTTGAAATTATTGCCCCCCTTTCAGCCCGGGCGTTATCAACAGTTCATATAGTGGCTCGTCGAGCATACCATGTCGTACTCTTTTAGTTCGTCTTGGAAAGCAAGACTGCCGTACTGACTTCCTCGATCCAAAGAATATAAAAGTTAGGGGCGATTGATAAGAAGCGTTCCGACCGTTAGACAGAAGTGGCTCCGTTTGTTTGAACAGCAACCTGCATTTTTTAAGTGGAATCTCTGCTGGTTCTCACGCTGCCAGTTCAACCGTCGGCAGCATCACGGCATAAGCCTCATCAGGTGTTTTCTTGCCCAGGCTCGAATGTGGCCTGGATCGGTTGTACCAGTCCATGTATTGCATAATGGATACTCTGGCTTCAGCGATCGAGTCATAGGCATGCAAGTACACCCGCTCGTATTTCACCGATTTCCATAGGCGCTCGACAACACATTGTCCCTCCAGGCTCCGCGCCCGTCCATGCTGAGGTTGCAACCCTGTTCCTTGACGGTCTGCACGAACTCCTGCGCGGTGAACTGGCTGCCTTGATCAGTATTCACGATCTCCGGCTTGCCATGGCGATTGAACGCCTCTTGCAGCACATCGACGGCATGGCAGGCTTCCAGCGTGATCGCGACCTTTGCTGCCAATACTCGGCGCGAGGCCCAATCCACGACGGCGGTAAGGTAGATGAATCCTTTGGCCATTGGAATGTAGGTCGAATCGAGCGCCCAGACCTGGTTGGCCCGGTTGATGGTGAGGTTACGCAGCAGGTAGGGATAAATTTCATGGCCGGGGCGTTTCTTGCTGGTACCCGGTTTTCTGTAAAGTGCCTCAATGCCCATGCGCTTCATCAATGTGCCCACGTGCTTGCGTCCAACATCGTACCCCGCTCGATTGAGTTGGTCGCGCAGCATGCGCGCGCCCATGAATGGGTGTTCCAGGTGCAGCTCGTCAATGCGGCGCATGAGCACCATATCTATGGCACTGACTGGTTTAGGCAGATAATACACGCTGCCCCGGCTGATGCCGGCCAACTGGGTCTGACGGCTGATTGAAAGTGCGTGGTGAACGTCTATCATCGCTTTGCGCTCAACAATCCCACCTTGGTGAGCGCGCCTTCTAAAAAATCATTCTCCAGCGTCAGTTGCCCAATCTTGGCGTGCAACACCTTCAAATCAACGGGTGGCTCCGCCGCAGTGTCGCCTCCGCCAAACACGTCGGCAGCCCGTTCGCTCAGTTGCCGTTTCCACTCGGTAATCTGGTTGGGGTGAACTTCAAACCGCTGCGCCAGTTCGGCCAGCGTCTTGTCACCAGCCAGCGCTGCCAGTGCCACTTTGGCTTTGAACGCCGCTGAGTGCGTCCGTCTTGCTCTTTTTGCCATTTCTCTGCTCCATATCAAAGTCCCGCAGGGACCATCAAAAGGTAGCAGATTTTCCACTTATGGGTTTGTTCAAATTCTTGGGGCCACTTCTCTGTAAGGCTTCCTGATGAGTTCTAGCGGTATTCCTGATGGTGGACTATAGGTGGTCTGATGGTTCGCAAAAAAGCCCTAATGCGAGGCAGACAAGCTAAGTAAATCAGCAAGTCCAGTCCAGCACTAGGGCTTTAATGGATAACAACAGGGCGCCGATAGGCACCAATTCGGATTAAAAGGATTCATTATCCGGCACACATCATTATAAATCAAAAGGTTATATCATAGCTTGTCCTGGTTCTTGACCAGGACGAGGCCAGAAAGAGACCAGGAGGGCCAGACTAGGACCAATTCATAGATCAAGACAGGGTACCGGGGGGATAAACCGAACGCCGTGACGTAGGGTACCTCAGGCACTTTTTTACTAAATTATTTTGGTCTGTTTCACCTACACAACAGTTTGAGCTTTACCATTGCTATCTTCACTTAATCACTCGGACAGGAGCAGCAATTGGGAGAAGAATATTCGATAACTTGGTGGGTTGCGGCGATTGTGACTGGAGTTGCATCCACTCTTCTTGCAAGTTGGGTAAAGACCGGGAGCGTTAAGTCCTATGGCTTCTTATCAGAACAACGAGCGAAACTCTTAAAGGAAGCCGAGTTATCCCGGATGGAGCGCATCAGGAGCATAAGCACCTCTCCAAAGTTATTCCACTATTTTGTTATGAGGGCTAACCTCAACTTCCATTGCGCATCCTGGTCTCTCCTATTGGCAATTATAACAGTGGTCCTACTGGTGAGAATAAAGGGGTTGGCCGAGGCGGGAGAGGATGTGAAGATGGTACTGTTGGGGTTAAAAGCCGCGTTCCTTACTCTATTACCCATAACCTTTAGGTTTATATTTAACGGAATAGGTCATTACGAAGATGTAAGGCGGTCCCTCTTCTATAAGGAGAAGCCAGCACCTGAAGAGCCTCCTGCATCTACCTCAACCTGAGTTCCTTCAGGGGACACCTCGCTTACCAGACCTATCTTGTAGCGGCGCATGAGGGCTACCTGAAAAGGGAACTCTTTCATGGGGTATTCTTGTGTAGGTAGTCAACCTACGTTCACTCTCGCTCACTTTAAGCCCACTACCCGGCCAACCAGGGCCCTACCTTCAGTTCACTATCAGTTAACCGGCGTGTTCTATACCATTACCTGCCCTTCGCGCATGCATGCCCGGTTATCCGCATCAGGAAAGCAGAACCCGAAATATGATGAGACGATAACACCCAGCCATGCGCAAGCGTATCTAGCAAAGCTATGGACGCAAATACGGGCCAAGCTTGCCCGTAAGGGAATACACCTTTATGGCTTCCGCGTTGCGGAGCCTCAGCACGATGGCACACCGCACTGGCACATGTTGTTCTTCATGCCAAAGGAACACCTCAGGCAGGTTGGCAGCATCATCAAAGAATGCCATGCGCGAGGATAGTGATGAGCCGGAGGCGGCAAAACACCGTTACAAGGAGGAACGCATAGATCGGTCAAAGGGCACAGCCGCGAGCGCGATGGACCTGGCGTATCTCACTGGGCAGCGTCCGGCTGATACGCTCAAGATGCGCGAAACGGACATACGCGACAGCATGCTGGTGGTCAAACAGGGAAAGTCTGAAAAGGATGGCCAAGCAGAAAAGATTGTGCGCGTAAGGTTGAAAGATGACGCCGGCGCGCTCAACGAACTGGGCCTGCTGATAGAGGAATTCTTGAAACGAAAACGTGGGCAGGCTGTGCGTAACCTGGCACTCGTCATTTCAAAGGGGGGATATGCATTTACCGCCTCCGGACTGGATAACGGTTTTGAACGAGCCCGGATAAAAGCAGCAGCTGCTGCGGAAAAAGCAGGCCAGGCAGATCTTGCGGCCAGAATTCGGGGTTTTCAATTCCGGGATCTACGGGCAAAAGCCGGAACGGAAAAAGCGGACAGCGATGGACTCATGGAAGCCCAGCGCCAGCTAGGCCATTCGTCGGTCACAATGACCGAGCATTACGTGCGCCTGGGGCAGATCGTCACGCCAACCAAGTAGCATACTTTTCGCAATTTTGCGGACCGCTACCGGTTTTGCGGACCAAAATCAAACTGCGAAACTCTCTGAAACCCTTGCTGTTATTGGCTCCCCGACCAGGGCTCGAACCTGGGACCTGCGGATTAACAGTCCGTCGCTCTACCGACTGAGCTATCGGGGAATTGGAGAGGTGCATATACTAATAGCTTGAGCGAGGCTGGTCAATCAAAACCGCCCATCAGTAGTTGCTGACGACGACTGAATTCAGCCTGAGACGGTCTCCTCAGGCCGTTTTGAGTAGATAATTGGCAAGTCAGGTAGCTTAACGTAATCTGACGAAGAACCAAGGCGTGAAAAGAACTCGCGTTCGAGCGAGCACGGCAGGCAGGCGTTGATTGGTGAGAGATAGAACAGAATAACCGACAGTTACTCAACCGCTGGCGCTTCCGTGACGTCACGGAAGCGCCAGCGATTTATTCACTGAAGGCGCTTTTTAATAGTCCTTTTCGGGAACGACAATAACTTTTTCCGTGGAGGTTCCAGGATCTCCCTTTGGACCTTGTGGTCCAGACTTGCTGGTATCTATCGATAGGCAGCCCGCAACTCCAGCGAGCATCACAATCACCGTAAATAGTTTTAATTTTTTCATTTCGATTATCCTTTTGGTAAGTACGGCACTGGAAACCGCCGCGTATACAAGATAACCTGAAGCTCTAGCTCTAACTGTCTGTTACCGTACATAGGGCGTTGCTGCACGCTCTTCTACTCAGTAAAAGAGGATTGGGTTTTTTTCGTGTTTTTGCCTCCACCAACTACTTATTGATTAATCAGCCCAAGTTCCGGGTATCTGCGCCCTCTTCTCATAGCAGGGTCAGTTCATCCAGTTTGCGTATTATAAAGTCCTGAAGCAAGCGGCCTGGCATTCTGCTTGCGGCGCACCACAACCCCTAGCAGGATTAGGCCAGCAAGCATCAAGGCATAAGACTCGGGCTCCGGAATAGTGGCGATAAAGCCGCCTGCAATAAACTGCCCAAGGTTGTTGACGCCGTATGACTCCGTCAAAGGGTCGCCGGGCAGGTTTGCTAGTGAATTAAGATCAGTCATACTACTTCCATTTGTACCTGTGACAAAAGCATGAAAATCGCTGACCGATTCCTCCGGCAGCAGGGGAACTTGGGCGACACCTGCCACTTGCCCGGCGTTATTGACCCCGTATGCCACACTTTCATCTCCGCCCAGCGTGCCGAGGTCGGTCAAGCCCGTACCATTGGCGCCGGAAATAAAAGCATGTGAATTCGTCTGCCCTACTGCCTGCCCTGTATCGTTGACGCCATATGCAAAGGTATCTCCGCCCAGGGTGCCGAGATCCGTCATGCCCGCACCATTGGCATCAGTGATGAACGCACGTTGATCCCCGCTATTCGTAAATGAGTCGCCCACTACCTGTCCGGCGCTGTTGATGCCATGGGCCGCGCTGTAATCTCCTCCCAGCGTACCCAGGTCAGTCATGTTCCCACCCTTCGCATCGGTAGTAAAAGCACGGAAGGATTTATCACCGCTCGTCAGGGAGATTCCTACCGCTTGCCCAGCGGTGTTAATGCCATAGGCCCAACTGGTGCTCCCACCCAAGGTGCCGAGATCAGTCATGCCAACCCCATTGGGGCCGGTGATAAAAGCATGGTAAGCTTTATCCCCGGTTATGAGGGAACGTCCCACAACCTGTCCGGCAGCATTGATGCCATAGGCCCAGCTGTCGCTTCCACCCAAGGTGCCAAGGTCTTTGATGCCTGCGCCATCGGAACCGGTAATGAAAGCATGCGTATTTCCGCCAGACGTTCTGGACCAACCCACCACCTGCCCGGCATCGTTGATGCCGCGAGCAAACGCATCTATCCCGCCTAAGGTTCCGATATCGACCACCGGTTGGTTGGGGACAACGATGAAGGAACGGAAGCCGGCAAAAGCCGTCGGCACGAAACCGAGGCTGACGCCCAGGGTTGCGGCCAAGACAAAGTTTCGGACTTTACAGTTGCGGATAGCTTTCATGTTTTATGCACTCCCGTAAACGTTGCCGCTTGGAAAAAGGGAAAAATACGGTCTAAGTGCATTTCAGGATAGACCAGGTAATGAAAATTTCAAGGTGAAAAAATCGGCTCATGGCTTTCTGTTTACGGTGCCGATCTTGAATCTACCGGCTACCATCATGCTATTGCCTGAGCTCAAGGTATTGCAGGAGATACGATTAGCCAATTGGCCTTTTGCACGTCGCCAATATTTGTATCGCGATTCCAGGGCCGGTGCCATCTGTGCCCCGGTTTTATTTCGAATCGATTATGAATGACGATTGAGCGTATGAAAAAGATTTCCCGCAATGACCCGTGCCCATGCAATAGCGGCCGGAAGTACAAACACTGCTGCCAGAAGCATAAAGCCGGGACTTCATCCGCCTCCTCCGCTCCATCCGCTCCGTCCATTTCGGAATACCTCCAGGCAGGGATTCAATATCATCAAGGCGGAGACCTGCCTCAAGCTCAGGCCGTCTATCAGCGAATACTCCAGGTAGCGCCAGATCACCCCGGTGCGCTGCATTTCATGGGATTAATAGCAAGACAAATGGGAAAAACCGAGATCGCCATCGAGCTTATCGGCAAAGCGCTCGTATTCAAACCGGACTATGCAGAGGCCCATGGTAATCTGGGGAACGCCCTTAAGCAGCAAGGCAGGATGGACGATGCAGTTGCCAGTTATCGCACCGCGCTCAGGCTCAAGCCGGACATGGTGGAGGTATACGTCAACCTGGGAAATTTACTCAAGGAACAGGGCAAACTGGACGAAGCGATTGCCAGTTATCGAAAAGCGCTGACCTTCAATCGGGATTTCGCTGAGATACACACTAATCTTGGGAACGCTCTGAGAGAACAAGGCAAGCCGAATGAAGCGATCGCAAGCTATCGCAGAGCGCTCATGCTCAAACCGGACTCCGCCGAGGCGCACAACAATTTGGGGAATATGCTGGTCGAACGGGGCAATCCCGAAGACGCCGTCGCCTGTTTCCAAAAAGCGTTCATTTTCAGGCCGGACTTTGCCGAGGCGCACAGCAATCTGGGAAATGCGCTTAGCGAACTGGGCAGACTGGATGAAGCAGTTGCGAGCTATCGCAATGCGCTCGCTCGCAAACCGGATTATGCCGAGGCATATAGTAATGTGGGAAATGCGCTGAAAGAGCAAGGGAAGCTGGACGAGGCGGTAATCAATTATCAGTGTGCGCTACGAATTAGCGAAAACCCGGAAATAAAAAGTGGATTTGCTCAGTGCATAGGAAATGTCTACCTTACTCATGAGATTCCCGGCATCCGTGCTTTTGTCACCAGAGCCCTATCTGAGGCATGGAGCCGCCCGGCTGAACTCGGAAACCCGGCTGTATCGCTCATCAAGTTGAATCCGGGCATCAGGCAATGCATAAACCGGGCGAATAGCGCCTGGCCTAGCCCCCTGTCGCCGCAAGAGCTGTTCGAAATCCGCGATTCCAACGGCTCTAGTGGGCAACTCGGTTCCTATAGTCCGGATAGCATGTCCGGCTTTGCCAGCGTCTGCAACGACCTCTTGCTGCAGTGCTTGCTGGAGACTACGCCGGTATGCGATATGGAACTGGAGCGGTTTTTAACCATGGCAAGATATGCCATGCTGCGTGCCGCCATCCACGAGCAAGATCGCAAGGAGGCCACCGTTAATTCATCCGTCGTTTTTTCCGATGCTTTTCCGAATGTACCGGAAGGGAAAGCGCTGGTTTTTTATTGCGCGCTGGCTCGACAGTGCTTTATCAACGAATACATTTTTGCCTGTTCAGGCGAGGAATTAGAACTGGCGCAACGGCTGAAGGATCGCCTTGCTGCCGCTTTAGCAGACTCGCTACCGGTTTCCCCGTTATGGCTGGTTGCTGTGGCGGCGTATTTCCCGCTGATTTCAGTGAGCTCCTCCGAGGCCCTTGTACAGCTGGCCGATATACAGTCCGCCCTTGTACATCCGCTGCTGGATCGTTCCTTGCCCAATGCCCTGGCTGCGCTGCTAGTGCAACAAATACGGGAACCGCTGGAAGAGCTGCGGCTTCGCTCGCTCATCCCACATCTGACGCCTATCGTTGACGATATGTCCCGCCAGGTGCAGAAGCAGTATGAGGAAAACCCGTATCCAAGATGGGTCAAACTGCCCTCATGCCGGGAAACCATTTCGGTTAATCGCTATCTGCGCAACCGATTTTCTTTTTCAATGTTCACTCCGATGAGCCGGCTTGATGAGGCTGACGCAGGAATCGATATTCTGATAGCCGGATGCGGAACGGGTCAACATTCGATTGCAACAGCCCAGCGATATGGCAATGCTAGCGTCCTTGCCGTGGACTTGAGTTTAACGAGCCTGTGTTATGCAAGGAGAAAGACCGAGGAGCTGGGTTTGGGAAACATTGAATATGCGCAGGCCGACATTACCAGCTTAAGCACCCTCAGTTGCACGCTCGGTTCACCTGAAATGCGCGGCCGAATGTTTGACCTCATCGAATCGGTCGGCGTGCTTCATCACCTTGCAAACCCACTGGCAGGGTGGCGAGAACTGCTTGCTTTACTACGCCCCGGCGGATTCATGCGTTTGGGCTTCTACAGCGCATTTGCCAGGCAAAATGAAACTGATGCGAGGCTTTATATTGCCGAAAAGGGATATGCACCGAATGCGGAAGATATCCGGCGCTGCCGGCAGGACATGATGTCTCCCGAAAATGCGTTACGATTCCGAAAAGTTTTGTCCGCCAGGGACTTTTATACGATGAGCGAGTGCCGTGATTTGCTATTTCACGTTCAAGAGCATCACTATACGCTGCCTCAGCTCAAAGAAAACCTGCGGGAACTGGACCTCGCATTTCTCGGATTTTCACTCGAATCCGACGTTTCCAAACGATATAGAGAGCGTTTTCCCGAGGATATATCCCAAACCGACCTGGATAAATGGCACACCTTTGAGCTCGAGAATCGCGACACGTTTAAAGGCATGTATCAGTTCTGGTTACAGAAACCGGCGAATATCCAGCATTGATAGAAGAAGGGAGTTGCAATAGACGGCGGTTCAACTCCCGCGATTATTTCAAGAAAACCCTATCGACTTGATGGAGATTTCCCTTGACATTCTGAAGTAATCCACACTGTCATAATAATCGCACAAATTCCCAAAATCATCCCCTTCAAACTCGCATGAGGCTTAGCTCTTGAGATATCTAATTGATTTTAAACCAGTATTCAAACGTTCAAAAAATAACCAGGTAAGAAAATACTGTTACGGGTACGTGACTTACCCAACCTGTGAAGAGGTTATCAACAAACTTATCCACAGCAATTGTGGACAATAAAACTTCTCCCACCGCTGCCAAAAACATCCTTCCTCAAAGCATTGTGAGAGACTTTATGGCTTAGTAACTGCTACATATGGTCTTTCGAGCTTTAAAGCTTTTTCTCTTTGCTCATGTCAACTCGCCTTTGGTTAACCCAGCCACTCCAGCTATTTCATTAGGTTGGCCGGATTTTCATACTCCTCCAGACGAAGCGCAGTTTCCACGGCTTTTCTCGCTTCTTCCACCGTCTTGACACGCGAAAGATCAACTGCCGGATTAGGGTAGCTGTGCCAGAATGAAAAACCTGCGGCCGTGATCCATAGGAGGCCTCTGACGTGCTGGTCTATAAATACCTCTTGATGATGTTCGTCAATTATTTTCCATTCCAAGTCCATAGCTCAAGCTCCTCAGCAGGTTATAATAAGAAACTGTTAGTAACTGCAGACCCCATCAATCCATTGAGCCCTTGCGTTAGGGCACGTTGCGCCCACCGGTGCGTATATCGCATCTCCGACTCTCAATCGAGGCGAAAAACTGGTTCAACCCCGCCGAGCTTGTGGCGGCAACCCCTGTTTCGAGATGCTCGAGTAAGAGGGGATCGAAGCCCAGTCTACCAAAATTATATGCATTGTTTAACTCGCCTTGGAGAAAATATGGTTCGGAGTGTCAAGACACACTGGAATATTTTGTTACCCATTGCCGTGGCGGTGATGCTTGCCGGTCCAGTGGCAAAAGCCGATACGGTTACCGAATGGAACCGCAAGGCCGGTGATATTCTTGTTGATTCCGGGTTGGGACCACTGCCGGTTGATCGCGCGCTGGCTATCGTTCACGCTTCCGTATACGAAGCGGTGAATGCAATCACCCGGCGCTATCCTGCCAGAGACGTCAAGCTTAAAGCGGCCCCAGGGGCCTCGGTCGACGCCGCTATTGCGTCAGCAAACCGTGCCGCCCTGGTGAAACTCGTACCATCGCGGCTGGCGGAAATCGACGTTGCTTACCAGGCGGCGCTGATTACCATCGCCGATTGCCGGGCCAAGACCGAAGGCATTACAGTAGGGAATGAAGCAGCGGCGGCGATTCTAGCCATGCGCGCTGGCGATGGGGCGACGACAGGTGAAACATACCGGCCTCGCACCTCTCCAGGCGTCTATGTGCCTACCGTAATACCCGAAGCGCCCCAATGGGCGAAGATGAAACCATGGTTGATGATAAATCCTGCTCAGTTCCGTCCCGGCCCGCCCCCGCAGCTTGACAGCGCGATATGGGCGCGCGACTACAACGAGGTCAAGACGCTCGGCGGTAAGCACAGCGATCGCCGTACTACCGAACAAACCAATATCGCCCTCTTCTGGGAAGAAGTGATGCCGCCGATTTACCATGGGGTTGTACGCTCCGTTGCCGAGGCTGACGGAAGAGACATTACCCAGAACGCACGCTTGTTCGCGGCTGTGACTCAAGCATCGCACGATGCGTTAATCGCCGTGTTTGATGCAAAGTATCATTATGGCTTCTGGCGACCGGTCACCGCGATCCGTAACGGGGACATCGATGGAAACGACGCAACGGAACGAGACCCGTCCTGGCTGCCTTTCATTGAGACACCGATGCACCCCGAATATCCATGCGCGCATTGCATCGTTGCTGGGGCGGTTGGCGCGGTGCTGCAAGCGGAGATCGGAAAAGGACCTATGCCCCTCCTGACAACCATCAGTAACGCGGCGGGTGGCGTAGCGCGAAGCTGGACGAAAATTGATGATCTTACGCAAGAAGTAAATAATGCACGCATTTACGATGGCGTGCACTACCGCAATTCCGCAGAGGTGGGCGCTGCCATGGGCCGGCAGATCGGCGAACTGGCCGTAACGAAGTATTTGCGGCCACTCAAGTAGAGCGGTCAGGGCGGGATACCGGCAACCGGTGTCTTCCGGCGGTAGCAACGCCGGAAGACATGCAACTCCAGGTTACAGCCAGGTTGCAGTCGCGGTTGCCCATGCCCTGCAGCAGCGGCTTACGATTTCAACACCTCACCACACGCGTTCGACCCATCGAAAGATAAATTTCGCGAACCCGCGCCGGATGTAAACTCCTGGAATCAACATAAGCCCTGCCATAAAACGGCAAAGTTTTTTCTTGACATTTCGGCAATAATCCACATTCGGCCACAAGCAATACGCAGTCGGTACGATTGCCCAAAATCGCCTTGGGCCAACCCGCCTGAGCGCTAGCCGCTTGATCAAACCGCTGATAACAAATGCAGTTCTGTAAAGATTAAAAAACCGCCAAAAACAGAAACATTGTTATATAAAGACCACTTAGTCATCATGCACATAGGTTATCAACAAACTTATCCACAGGAAATGTGAACAACAAATCGGCTTGCCACCACTTCTCCAAGCAGCTTGGACCCGCTATAGCGCGCGCTACCTGTTACCACCGCCGGGAACCAAAGTAAATCGCCCCTGACTAATGTATTTATGTGCCCTACATCAGCGTTGAAGGTGGAACAAGGTTGAATTTTTTCTATTGCTGATTCTTGTGAGGAGAAAAAAGTGAAAAAACATGACGACCCGGATGGACCCACCGCCGTTACTGCTTTGCTTGATCATGGAGCGGAGGTTTTTACGAAAAAAAAGTTTACGCACTCTCAGTCAAAGGCTCAGCAACGTGGAAACGACATAAAAAACGACCGGCAAGAAAAAATGTCCGCTATCAGATCGAGGTCCGAGCAGGAACAATCGAACCGGAACTAGGCGTAAGCTGGCAAGGCGACAAGCATAGGGTTTATAACGCGGCATTACCCCGCCGTAAAGCCAGGTTCGAACTCCGCACATTCCTGTATTCCGCAATTTCAGGCAGGAATCCTGCCACAGCGGCGCGTATTCCATTGGTCTTCAGTTTCAGCAGAGAAACGATTTGTCTTTAGATGTAACCCCCTGTTCCGGCTACATGAGTGGAAAGTTTCAACTCACCCGTATATTCTTGAACTGCCACGGATCACTCCTATCCACATCTTCACTGAATAGCCATCCCCTATCGCACAGAGGAGTCCAATCGGTATATACACCCAGAATTTCTCCGAGATAAGGCCGTGCGATCTTCAAAGTGAGCTCATGGTCAATGTCGTCGGGCTCGACCACACCCGCATCAGGATTTTGAAGCACCCATGCCATGCCGGCCAGAACTCCCGCCACAACCTGCAAGCTTGTTGCATTGTTGTGTGGCATTAGCCGCCGCGCTTCCTGTATCGACAAACGTGAGCCGTACCAGTAGGCCCCCTTGGCGTTACCCATGAGCAGGACGCCAAGTTCATCCACCCCGTCCACTATTTCATCACGAAGGATTCGCTTGTTGGACTGCAAGCGCCAATTCCTGCCTGCCAATTCGTGAATGGAAAGCACGGCGTCGTCACAAGGAAGGTACGCGTAATGCACCGTGGGACGATAAATTACTTTTTCGTTTTCTTTCAACGTAAGATGATCGGCGATGGAAATAGATTCGCTATGCGTAATTAGAAAACCCTGATAGGAGCCACCGAGCGGAACCCAGCTGCGCACACGTGTAGCAGCGCCGGGCTGGTTAAGGTAAATGGCGGCGTCACAACCAAATCCATGCCGTGCACCGTCCCGCGGCCAATGACGCTCATGACTTCCCCACCCCAGTTCTGAAGGCTGAAGACTTTCGCCCACGAACCCTTCGACCGACCAGGTATTGATAAACTCATCGTCACGCTTACGCTGGTTGGTAGTCTGAGTATCTCGCTCAGCGATGTGGATCGTTTTAATTTCAAGGCGAGACGCCAGCTCGGCCCAATCTCCGGGGCTTACCGGCCTCTTTATTGTCAAGCCGGTATCCGCGGCCATATTAAGCAACGCCTGTTTGACAAAGGCAGAAGCAAGGCCAGGGTTGGCGCCGTGAGCTACGAGTGCCGTGGGGCCTCCCCGCTTTTCGCGTGCGAACGCAAGGGCTTTTTCGCGCAATGCATAATTCGAGCGCAACGATACCGATATCGATTTGTCGGTATACCCGCCCAACCATGGCTCAATACAAGTATCAAGGTATAGTGAGCCGCGCTGCCAGCACAGCTCGATCAAGGCAAGGCTGGAAACGTCCACCGACAGGTTGAGCAGGAAATCTCCCTTGTTCAGCCACGGCCCGATTGCGGCAGGGTAGTTTTCTTCTGTCAGCATATGAAGCATAAATTCCACGCCGAATTGCCGCGCAATATCCCGGCCACTCTCATCAGCGGAAATTATCCTGACCTGTTCAGGGCGTATTTCAAGATGTTGAAACAATAGCCTGAGCAAGGCTTGCCCGATGCTGCCGAAACCTACTATTATCAGCTTACCGTTCAAACGCCCGTATTTGTCATACCCTGTCTTTTCCATACTGAGATTTTCCTGTGCTTCTTTGAACATATTTTCCCTCTTTCCCTGGCGCCTGCTGGACAATGTTTCCCATTGGACCACTCGAAAACCGGCCAAACAAAATCCCAATCGCTCGCGCTCGCTTTGGCCCTGCGTTGCCTTGTTACCCGGACCGTCAGGAACTGCACGTAGCAGATTGGGTCAAACTTGTATTCTAGCGCTTCGTATTTCTTTTTGGAGGAGAGCGGCAAAATGACTAATTGTATCCTGCCACAGCATGAAAATCATACTCATCCGCATGGACCCGAATGCGGCCACACAGGTATCGTGCACAACGGGCATGTCGATTACCTGCATGACGGGCATCTGCATCACCCGCACGGCAACCATTTCGATGAGCATGTGATAGACATAACCACGGCCAATCCTGAAAGCTGTACGCCTGAACATCAATGCGCGGGCCATGCGCAAGAACATATACATGGACCTGACTGCGGCCATGAAGCCGTGCCGCATGGCGATCACATGGACTATCTTGTCGATGGCCACCTCCATCACCCGCATGACGACCATTGCGATGATCACGGGGCAGTTACGGTGGCATGATCCGGGAATTGCTGGACGCGTTACGATTGGGTTGGGACATCCACTGGTAAGGGCCGGGTATTCGACGTTAGACATTCTACATCCAGGTAGATAGAGGGTTTATGCGCCCGCTTCTCCTCGGCAGACGAAACCCGCCTGCGGATCATCGCTCAGTCATGGCGGGTAAAACCCGCCCTACGGATTGCTGGTGATCGTCGTGGCGTGTGAAACCCGCGCTACTGCGCGTTGCTTTATCCTCGAGGGTGAATTCCTCCCTGCTGGTTTGTAGGTCGGGCTTCGCCCGACGTTGTCATTAGCGCAGGGTGAAGTAGCTCAATCTCGTAAATATCCCGGCCTTGTTGCGGCGGTGAATACGCGCTGTAGCTGGAAATGACCGAAGGCTCCAAATGACCCGTGACCTGCTCAAGGTCCCCTAGCCGCAGACCTTGGCGTACAAGATAGGTGATATAGCTGTGCCGGATTGCTTCGGCCGTAATTTTCTGGGGATCAGGCAAACCCGAGTCCACTGCCGCACAGATTAATGCGGCGGAAAGATCGATGCGCGTCCCTGGGTCATCCGGGTTCCATACAGGATGACCCCCTGACTGCATGAGCGACGATTTAACGGAATTGCTCAGAGGAATGATTCTGGGCGACCTTCCTGCCATATTGATGGCTGCGGCATCCAGATCGATCTGGTCGGCCGTCAACGATGCGGCTTCATCGATAGTCAATCCGCTGAGCAATAAGCCAATCAGTTGTTTTCCCTTTAGATTGGCAGCGTTGAGCAAGATTCTTAGCTGATGACTGGAAAGCTCCCGGCACGCCGGGGCTGCCAAGGCATTGTTTGTTTTTTGCCCCATTTGGCCCGCCGTGGCGCCGAGCGCGGCATGAGAATGTTCGATTAATGGGGCAGAGGGGGCCGGATGGCCCTGCACGCCAAAAACCGCAACAAGCGGCTGCTGTTCTTTTTTTTGCGTTGCCAAATACTCGAAAACCCATACGCTAAAGAGCCCTAGCAATAGCGACCCTACAATGGCTATCAAAGCGTCCCGGCTATAATTGGGCCTGAGTGGTTCCACCGGTTCAAAAGCCCTGCTAATGACAGTTACCTGCGGATATTTATCTTTGCGGCCGGTTTTGACTTGTACCAACCGCTCCTGCGCGTCTCGATAAAGTGTCTCCAAACCTTCCAGATCGGTTTTCAAGGCATCGTGCTCAGCAAATTTGGATGTGAATGCTGATGCTTGCCGTTTATGCTCACTCAATTGAGCACGAATTTCTCTAACAGTTTGTTGTGCGGCCGCATACGCCATCTCGGCATCTGTCAATGCCACGCTTGCGCCGTATTTACGTTTATTATTGACTGCGATCTCCAGTTCCTTGATTTGCTCTGGAATAGATCTCAAATCAGGTTGCAGATTTAAATACTCCCGTGTAAATTTTTTATCGAGTTCCGCCAGCTTTTCGCGCAAATCCCGCAAACGCGATTCAAGATCAACCAGGCTGCCCTTCTCATCATCGGGAACCACCGCCTTTCCCCGGCCAATGGCGGTCTGGATAGAACTCAGGTGGGCCCTCGCCTTCACTTCATCCTCACTGGCCTTGTTGAAAGAATCGTTCAGGCCTTTAAGGCGGGCTGCTGCTTCATTCTCCTCACGTTGCGTGGAAGAGATATCGTGGTTTTTTCGGAAAGCCTCCAGCTCTAGCCGGGCAGAGCTAACCTTATCAGCCAGCCGCTTTACCTCGTCCTCCACAATATGTTCGGTATCGGTTGTCAATCTTTTGACTTCTTCAGTCCGTGCATCCAGGTACACATCTATCCACGTGTTAATGAGCAGCGGCAAGAACTTTGCATCGGGCCCTTCTGCCTTTATCTCAACGAGATTGGTTTCAGCGATGGGATCGACATTCAACAAATTCTGAATATCGGATGCAGTCAGCCGTTGCAGAGATTTGCCTGCTGATGTCGCCTTGAGTCGCGACACAGTCTCTGCAGCAAGCTCGTGCCGCAGAAAAATCTGTCGCTGAATAGCGACATGCTGAATATCCGCCTCGCTGCTTTCACGGTCTATGGCTGTCATCGCCGAGGTCAGCAAGGTGGCGCCGCTACCGTAAATTGCTGGTCGGCTGTAAACATAAGCCAGGCTTATAGCAAGGCTGATTAGAAATACCAGGCTGAAGATGCTGAATCTGCGGGACCGGTACCAGGGATGCTCATCCGTGTCGCCTGCGGCACGGAAATCTGGGGTAAAGCGGGAATCAATTCTGTTTTTCATAAACCGGGTTACATCCAAAAATTCGATATAGCGAACGCAATCCAGGTTTCAATGGATAGGCAAAATAATAGCCGGATATGTTCAGGAATAGCAATTAGATAAAGATTCGGCAAACTTATATCACGCTACAAGCAAAAGGCGTGCTAGCTCTGCATTGAGATAAAGGAAAGTAAATTCATCATATTGTTTCCATGCAGCACCTGTCCATCAAATAGATGGTTACGAAGATCAAATAGAACGTCAACAGACCAGACGACACGATAGCAACCTCACCACTTTCATGTCAGGCGTTCTCATCAGTTCTGCGAAAACGCGAACTTATAAAATCTTGTGCCACAAATGCAGCTTCCGTTCGGTTCCGCACGAACGAAACCCGATCCGTTCCCGGACAATGTGCGCAATTCGAGAAATGAAGCTTTCATATTACTGTAAAAGTTTCGTTTTAAGCTGAAGACGTAGCTGGAGCGGTATACGCTTTTCGAAAGCGGGCAAAAAAATATTGGAAGCCCTTAAACGCCCTTCGCCCTTTTTGGCGAACAACCGCTTCGGAAACTTATTATGGTTTATTCAGCTTTTTTATTTATTCCCTTCAGGGGCGCACAATGAAAAAACGTAATGATCAGGATGTGTTCGGCATAGCTTCTGCATTGTTTGATCACAGGTCGGCAGCCTTCCGACAAAAAATGTTTAGACATTTCCAATCGAGTGGCCACCAGCATTGGGTAAATATCGAAAAAATACCGGAAAGGAAAAAGCATGAGAGCATCACACTTTATAAAGAAAGCGCTTGACTGAAAGCTTGGCTGGCGTCCTGCATCTTCACCCGGCTCAGGCATTCCCGTCATGGCTACGGTGTTGCCGAGCTATCGCCGACAACACAAATTGCGCTTGAAACCCCCGGGTTATGCAATGGCCTCGTGACTGGAAAATTTCGATGAGTCACGAGACACTTCCGGCCTCTCTTCTTATATTCATTTAATCCCATGCCCTACCCCATGGCATTGATGCCCGCAGTGTTTGTGGGCCACGGCAACCCGATGAATGCGATCTCCCGCAACTCATATACTGCAGCGTGGTCCGCGATCGGCGCCTCGCTCACCCACAGACCCAAAGCTATTCTCTGCATTTCGGCACACTGGTACGTGCCGAAAACAGCAATCACAGCCATGGCGCATCCGCGGACTATTCACGACTTTGGCGGATTTCCCCCGGAGCTTCATCAAGTTCAGTATCCCGCACCGGGTTCCCTTGAGTTCGCTGCAGAAGTCGCGGATTTGCTGATGCCAGTTGCGGTCATGGACACAAGCTGGGGTCTTGATCACGGCGCCTGGTCAGTTCTCATGCACATTTTTCCCGACGCCGATATTCCCATCGTCCAATTGAGCATAGATGAAACCCGGGAAGCGGCCTGGCATTACGACACGGCCCGACGCCTGGCGCCATTGCGCGATCAGGGAGTGCTTATCCTGGGCAGTGGGAATATCGTACATAATTTGCACGCGTATGCATGGGGAAAGCACAATGTAGAACCATACGATTGGGCTGTCCGGTTCGAGAATGTCGTACGTGAAGCGTTAAGCTCGGGCGATGTCGATTCTCTCATAGCGTATGACAAACTGGGGCAGGACGCATTGTTATCGGTACCCACCCCAGAGCATTACCTTCCGTTTCTCTACGTCCTTGCACAACGCCGGAAAGATGAGGAAATCAGTTTCCCGGTGGAAGGATTTGATGGCGGCTCAATTTCCATGTTGGCGGTAAAGATCGGCTAACCCGGATGTTTCATAAATTCGCGTGATGATTGCGCAGGATTTTGTTTTGTAGGGAAATTTTGTGAAGAGTGGCGTAGTTATTCATACGCCCGACTGAACGAAATTTTCATACGAAACAAAAGACCAGCAAGGGCGCGCGTCAATTTATGAAACATCCGGGTTAAGATCAGCCTTGATCATGACCCGGCGATACCGATGGGTACCCCAGGTTTTCAAAGGCGGCCGTAATGGTATGCCGCTGTCTTTTCCTGTCGGCTCACGCGCTCTCGTATCGCATCTTCATACTCCGCAAATCCCATGAGTGCGTGGGGTTGCGTTGATCCTTGCGTAGCCTTCAGCAGCGCATGCGCCCCAAGCTGCGCGGATTCAATCGCTAATTCAATTCCCATTCCGCTGAGCGGATCTGGCGCATAAGCAGCATCACCGACAGCGATCCAGCCTTCTCCCGACATCCTGTCGAACACCTGGGCGCCAGCCATACGGCCGGATATTTGTATCTTTCCTGATGCAGCCGACAGTAGAGGTGCGAGCAGCCGAGTGTTGCGAAGCTCGCGAACAAAAAATTCCTTCAGGGAGGCAGGCCTTTTTTTAACCTCATCGCGATCAGTACAGAAACCGGCAAAGTAACTGCCGTCCCCGGCGGGCAATGCATACCACCAACCGTTGTCCATACCCTCGACATAAAGCGTATTCCCGGGCGATGGAACTGACCCGCTAACCGGCGTTCGTAAGAACGTCATCAAGGCAATCCCCGATGGTTCGGCTACGGGTGACCGGTCAACAAACTGTGCGGCCACGCGGCCGGTAGCAAGGACTAGAAAACTGGCAGAGGCATGACTTCCGGCCTCATCCCCGACGGTTGCGGCGGCCGAGCGCATCAGGAGATGCCACTGATCTCCGCTGCGCTCGATTCCCACAATTTTGGCATCGTCAATGATCAATACGCCCGCCATGCAAGCCACGTCACGCAGCGCCCGGTCGAAAAGCGGGCGCTCTATTGCGATACCGGCACCCCATGGATTAAACATTGCGTTAAATGTGACGGGCTCGGGCGTATCCCATAATGATATCGTCTCGTGGACTTCTACCCCGAGCGATGCCTTCTGAAAAAAATCGGGGCTGTAGCGTTCAATAAGGTGACGCGCGTGGCCAGACACGAGTTCGATGCCGCCTGCGGCATAACCGCCCCAATGTACGAGACCCACGCGCGCGCCGCCGCGCGCGAGCATGAGCGCGCATATCGCACCCGCCGGTCCACCGCCGACGACAGCAATATCTAAACTTCGGCTAAGCCCGGGCATGCGCTGCAACGCCGGTTGTTGCACTTGAAAAATGCCCAGGTTCAACACTGACCCCGTTATCCACCAGCGAAGCTGTAGCTATATTGAATATCATTATCAGAATACGCAGTGGAAAAGCTGATTTAATGTCTGGATCGGGAGCAGCGATTTCACCCGGCGCATCGATCGCGCAGGCGTATACTCATTCTGTACTAACATGATTTTATATGGAAGAATTCATTAGAAAAGAAGGTTTCCGGTGCGGAACATATTGCCCTTCAGGGATCGGTCTGCGGCAGAAAACCAAAACCGCATCTAATTCCAGCTTGCCATTATGAAAGAGGATATCGACCATGAATCCGGATAAGAGAATGCAAAATCATCGCGTCATGTTGAGTCGTCGCATGATATTGAAAGCATCGGCTGCAATATTCGCTACAGGCATATTGCCATCGCTCACTACAGTTTTTGCGCAACCGGCTCTGAACCGGACACAAGATCAGATCCTGGGTCCCTTTTATCCGATCATGAGCAAACCCGATCGCAGCGGAGACCTGACTCGGGTACCCGGCGGGTCGGGGCGTGCAAAGGGACAGCTTCTTATGGTTACCGGGCGCGTGCGGAATCCTGCAGGAAACCCAGTGGCAGGCGCGGAGATCGAAATATGGCAGGCCAATGCTTTCGGCCGCTATACGCATCCCGACGATACGAACCCGGCGCCGCTCGATCCGAATTTCCAGGGTTTCGGCGCGGTAACCACCGGTCCCGATGGCCTCTATCAGTTCAAAACAATCAAACCCATACATTATCCCGCGGGAATCACCGGCATCAGGCCGGCGCATATTCATTTTGACGTCAAGGGCCGCCACGACGTCCTCGTAACGCAGATGTACTTCGAAGGCGATCCATACAATGACAAGGATCCATACCTCCAGAGCACTCCCGATCCGGAAGCGTTGATCGTAAAGCTGCACTCACCAAGAACAGAAGAGCCTGAATTCATGGTCGCGGTATTCGATATTATATTCAGAGGCTAATGTCGCTGGCTGGTTACGCATACCTGAACCTCGGCCGGTTATATAGCGAATGGCGAAGGGATCACTGTAAGTTTTACGTATGCATGACCTTGAGAATTCAATGATTATTGTGATCAACAGGACATGAAATACCTCGGTCATCTCTCGACGAATGATCCTTTTTATACATACCTTCGCAACGATATTATTCCTCTGCTGGACGTCGGCATAAATTCTCCCGACTTCCGTGTATATCAACTACCGGCGTCCAACCACGTCTACCTCTACGAAGACAGCCACAGCCACACCCGCATTATCGGAAAATTTTTTGGCGGCGTCGCCGGCTTCGGGCCGGAGGTCGCCTTTCATCGAATGGAGCGAGAATTCAATAACCTGAATTATCTCCGAAGCATCGGCTTTAAAGGCTATCCGCATTACGTCGCGCGCCCCCTGGGGCGAAACGCCGATCTGAATAAGGTATTGGTAGAAGAATTCTGCTACGGCACGCCGCTTGCGGACTTCATCGTCAAGGCGATTCGCGAAAACGCCCGCGATATTCTTTTTCAAAAACTTGCTGCACTCGCCTATTTTCTCGCAACACTGCACAACCGAACTGCACACGACAGCAAAGTAGACTTCAACAAAGACGGTGTATATTTTGATCGCATTATGGAACAATTGACCAATGCCCGACGTGTCGAGCGGGACGAAGCTTTGGAGTTTTACCGGTTCAAGGACCAGTGGCGGGAGAAAACCTTTATGTGGGAAGACCAGCAGGTCCTTGTTCACAGCGATGTCACTCCAGCTAATATTCTGTTTGGCGGCGGCCCCTGGGTGATCGTTATCGATCTGGAACGGATGAAATCGGCGGACAGGGTTTTTGATCTTGGGAGAGTGGTCGGAGAACTCCAGCATTTCTTCATGCAGAAAACCGGTGATAAATGGCTGGCCGAGCCGTTTATCGGACATTTTCTATGGGAGTATGCCTGTCACTTTCCTGATCGTGACGCCGCTTTCGGCGCCATCACCCGGCGTATCCCCTTTTATTCGGGACTCACCCTCCTGCGCATCGCCCGCAATGCATGGATCGGTAAGAAATATAGCCGCCAATTACTGGATGAAGCCAAAAAAACGTTGAGGTAATCATGACGATAAAAGGCATTCTATTTGATCTCTACGGCACTCTGATCGATATCGAGACCAATGAGTCGATGGAGGAAATCTACCGCGCGATTGCTCACTATCTGACCTACCAGGGAGTATATTTGCACCGCTGGGAAGTAAGGGAGCGTTATTATCAAATCATGAAGCAGCAGAAGGAAGCGCGCGGGGAGGAATATCCTGAAATTGATGTAGAAGCCATATGGAACGAATTACTCATGCAGGAAGGCATCCGGTCAGCGCCCATCCGGGGGCAAGTAGCGAAGGTTATTTCCCATATTTACCGCGGCATATCCTGCAATCGCCTTCAGCTATATCCCGGCGTCAAGCAAGTATTGAATGAATTGCGGATGAGCTACCGCCTGGCCCTCATCTCGGATGCCCAGTCCTGTTTTGCGCAGCCTGAAATCCGTGCCGTCGGGCTGGAAGGCTACTTCGAGTCTACCGTTATCTCCAGCCATTATGGCTTCAGAAAACCCGACTCCCGTCTTTTCCAACGAACGCTCGGCAACATGAACCTCAAACCGGCTGAAGTGATCTGGGTGGGTAATGACATGTTCCGAGACATCTATGGAGCGAAGTTACTGGGAATCAAGAATATCTTCATTGATTCCAACCAAGGCGCAAAATCCTATAGGGATGTGGCTCCGGATTACCGTGCCCAAAAATTCGCGGACGTTCTCAAAGGCGTGGCGATGCTGAGACAAGCGAACGCTACTGCTACTATTAACCCGGATACCTGAACTTCAATCGGTTAACGAAGGGTGCTGAAAGTGTAAAATCGCTGTCACTTGGTATGAAAACACTGCAGCTATGTTCCGCGCCCTCATCGTTTATCTTGAGGTTGGCAAATATTGCCTTATCCGCTGGACGTGCCACCCGAATTTGCGACGTTCCCGCATCTAACTTATAGCCAACCGGTAAGATCCTCCGGGCTTCGGCGCCTTCGAATTTTGAGACAGCACCTCGGGTGAGGAAAGAATGCCGAACTTCAGGCTGTACCTGCGGTTTTGAGGAGCCAGTCTTTGTCCATTTGACATTCAACAGAAATTCTTCGTTATGCGGTAAGTTTGGCGAAGCCCAGCATGTCAGGCCTTCGCGCTTCTGCATGCAAGTAGACCAGTCCTCCACCGCCTTCGATGCGACAGGATGTCCGACAGCGGACCTCTGCATGAAAAACTCCGCTGCCTGGGATGAATCCACCGTTGAATTCTTCGAGCAATAGCCGCTCTTCCACTGCGTGAATCGCTCCTCATTCAAGACGAGGCCCGATGAGCCTGCCCCGGAGTTCGCACCGGTGCTCGTTCCACCATCGTCGAGAGTGAAGAGCCCATATGAAAGACCTAACGAGCCATCATCGGCGGATTGACGCGCGCGCTTGACTGCGGTCAATGCTTGCGCGAAATTCAAGGAACATAATTCTGCGTATAGCGATCGATCTCTCAGCCGAGCATCGGCTTGGGGATACTCGCTATAGAACCCATTCGTAAGAATATTATGACAGGTACTTTCAGCAGCGGACGCGCTTCCCGGCAAAATAAAGGCGATAAACGGCATGGATAAAATGAAGGCAATGACGGCATTTCGGTTTTTCATGATGTTCCTCCGCGGCAGTAAGCATAGTATAGCTAAGATGGGCCGTTTGGATAAGACGAAGGACTGTCGACTCTAATACCATTTTTTGCGCTGAGCCAAATCAAGAAGGCGATTGATTCCTATACAACATCCTGACCCGTATGATTCTGCATCGCGCTCTTATATGATGCTTCCTGGTCTATGGGGAAGAAATCCATTGAGTAGCAGCGAATTCCCGGAGCGCTCTTTAATACTGCGCTTTGTTAGCCATCACACAGAAAAGCGCTTTACTCTATGCTCAACTAGCGGCAGGCAGAAGCTCTGCCATTATTCCATGGTTGGCAAGATGATCAGAAGAGCCATACATCATCAACTGGAAGGCCCTTCTCTCTGGAGTGGCTTCCGCTTTTTTAATATCCGATGATAAAGTTCCTTTCTCGCTCAACCGTAATATGATGAGTCGGAACCCATGGCTCATCGTTTTGCTTTACGCCGCCTTTTCAACGCTTTGGATTGTCGTTGCGGGCTATTTGATCTCGCTCTCCCATGATGATCCGGTTTTGCGGAGCCGTGCCTATCTCGCGAAAGAACTGATTCTTGTCGCGATCAGTAGTGTCATGTTTTATCTGCTGCTTAAGTGGAGTCGAAACAACGTCATTCCTTCGGGGTCACCCGGACCGGATTCCGGAAACGTCTCGTTAAATCGGTTATTGCTGATATTTTTCTCGATGGCCATGGTCGCACCCCTGGTTAGTATCGGCATCGTCAAGATATATGAGCCACAAATAGAGCGGGATGCATATGCGAATCTTCAAACTATCGTTGACCTTAAAGCAGAACAGATCGAGCTTTGGCTGGCCGAGCGACACGGGGATGCGGAAGCATTAGCGATGAGTCAGGCGCTCGTCGAGCGGATAGTGAATCTGAAGCGCGATACCGATGGGCGCCTGCAACAGCTTATTCGCAGCCGGTTGGACGCGGTTCGGCAGGCCTATAGCTACGAGTCTGTACTGCTGATGGATATAAAAGGACAGCCTCTGCTGGCGTTAGGCGATGCGCATAAACTGCCTGCTATTACCAGGACATTACTGACTGCTGCCTTGCAGACGCGCGAGATACAGAGCAGTGACCTGTTTCTGGACGAACGTGGGGAAGCCCGGCTGGATATCGTAGTGCCTCTGGTTCACGATGGCATGAGCAACGAGGCTGTCGCAGTCGTCGTTTTGCGCGCGGATCTCGAACAATTCCTGGTTCCGCTGGTGGAAAAATGGCCCGGTCGCAGCCCCAGCGCGGAGACACTGCTAATCCGTAAAGCAGGTGAAAATATCACCTATCTTAATAAATTGCGCCACACCGGAAGCTCCGGGGGCGCCACGTTGCAACGCCAATCGTTAGCCGCGAGGGAAGACTTGCCTGGCGCCATTGCAGCACGAGAAGGCCAGCGTGGAACGGCGAGTGGAACCGATTATCGCGGGGAGCCGGTCATCGCAGTTTACCGGCCAATTTCCGGCTCTGCCTGGCAGCTGCTCGCAAAAATCGATCATAGTGAGGTACTTGCCCAATTATGGACCCTGGTATTCTGGGTCAGCGTGGTAATTTTAATCGCGATGGCTACGGTAGGCGTAATGTTGCTGCTGCTCTGGCGTCAGCAGCAACGCGCTCATCAACTGGAGTTGATTGTCCGCACTGCCGAGCAAGACCGCCTCCTCAAGTATTTTTACGAATTGCCATTTATCGGTATGGCAATCATCTCTCCCGAAACCAGGCGCTGGCTGCGATTCAACAACCAGTTATGCGAAATGCTTGGTTATTCCCGCGAGGAACTCACCGAAAAGAATCTGGCTGAGATGACATATCCGGCGGACATGAAAAAAGACATTGCCGATCTGGAACGTGTCCTGCGGGGAGAGTCGGAAGGCTATGCAACGAACAAACGTTTCCTCCGCAAAGATGGTTCGATTGTGATGGCCAACATGGATGTCAAATGCGTACACAGAAATAGTGGCGAAGTTCATTACGTCGTCACCATGATCCGCGATGTAACCGAGCAGGAGCGGCAAAAGGCCGAAATTCTTGCTGCGCAAAGTCAGTTGCAAGCCACGCTGGATGCCATACCCGATCTGCTATTCGAGCTAGACCTCGACGGCTGCTGCCATGCCTATCATTCCGCACGCACTTACCTGCCTGGTTCTCCTGTTGAAGATTTGCTTGGCAAGAAAATTTCAGATGTTCTTCCGCCGAGCGCAGCAGATATTGTCCTGTCAGCATTGCTGGAGGCTCAGAAAAAAGGGCTGTCATCCGGCAAGCAAGTAGAACTGGAGCTTTCAGGAGAAAAAGGCAGGTTGTGGTTTGAACTCTCCGTCTCCCGAAAGCAGCTGAGTGCCGAGCTGGAGCCTCGCTTCATTGTTCTCGCGCGAGATATCACCGAACGTAAGGCATCCGAACAGCGCATCATGCAACTTGCTCACTACGATCCTCTCACTGCGCTTCCTAACCGCGCGTTGCTGGCGGATCGGATGAAGGTCGCGATTAAACGCGCCGAACGGCGTTCTGGCCGGCTCGCCCTGCTATTCGTGGATCTCGACCGTTTCAAGCCGATCAACGATTCGCTTGGACACGACATTGGCGATCATTTGCTTAAAGCTGTGGCGGAACGCATGCAAGCTTCAGTTCGTAGCGTTGATACGGTAAGCCGGGTCGGAGGCGACGAATTTGTTGTCCTATTGAGCGAGATCGAAACGACAGAGGATGCGGCACGCGTTGCGGAAAAACTTATTTTTGGATTATCGCAGCCATATCTGATTGAAGAGCATGAGTTGCTGTTGACCGCAAGCATCGGCATTTGCATCTATCCGGACAATGGTAAGGAATCCAATATTCTGTTACGCAATGCAGATGCCTCGATGTACACCGCTAAGGAAGCCGGCCGAAACCGTTATCAATTCTACTCGCGTGACATGACGGTGCGGGCAATCGAACGGGTCAGTCTTGAACACGATCTGCGGGGCGCAGCTGAACGCGGCGAAATATTTTTGGTGTACCAGCCGCAAATCGAGCTTGCGACGGAGCGAATAATCGGCGCGGAGGTGCTGATGCGCTGGCAGCACCCTATGCGCGGGCTCATTTCGCCGATTCGATTCATTCCCGTCGCAGAGGACAGCGGCTTGATTCTCGCAATGGGAGAATGGGCGCTGCGCGAAGCCTGCGGGCAGGCCCGGATATGGCGCGATCGCGGGTTACTGGATATATGTATCTCGGTCAACGTTTCGGCGGTCCAATTCCGTCAAACCGATTTTGTCGTTACCGTTGAGCGCGCACTCAGGGATGCAGGACTATCGCACGGCAACCTGGAGCTGGAACTCACCGAAAGCGTAGTGATGCAGGGGATGGAGCCTACCCTGGGGAAATTACGGGAACTGGACGCTCTTGGAGTAAAGGTCGCAATCGATGACTTTGGCACCGGCTACTCGAGCCTCTCATACCTGCGGCAGTTTACGGTCGCTAGATTGAAAATCGATCAGTCCTTCGTACGGGACTTGCCGGGCAATGTTGACGCTAAAGCCATCGCGGCGGCGATTGTGGCCATGGGCCTTAGCCTCGGCTTGCGCATTATTGCCGAGGGCGTGGAGACCAAAGCGCAGGCGGAATTTCTGCAAAGCGTCTCATGCAAGGAAGGCCAGGGTTATCTGTATGCCTGGCCTATGGCAGCCGACGAGTTTGAAGCATGGGTAGCGGAATGGCAGAGCCGAACAGACAAGAAGTCGCACGCAGTTTGAATCGAAGAATCGAAGAAGCAAAGGCGCATCGAAATTCGTCAAAATATCAGTTGAGGGGAGCCTGAGACACTCCGTGAAAATCGTGATTCTTCCCGCGCGTTTGTTTCTACCTGTATTGCGGCTTGGCCACTCTTGCTTAATTCTTCTCTTCCCGATTCTCGGTCCTCTCCTTTTTGACTGGATTCTGCAGTGTATAACCCTCCTCATTTGCCTTGTAACCGCCATAAGCGCCTACGCCCGCTGCTGCCAGCAGCCAGCAGCCCGACAGCATAGGCACTGTCAGTAAAAGCGTTACCAAATAAAGCAATGACCGTACTTTCATTAGCGATCTCCTGAAGTTAAAAAATGCTGGTTTTGTGATCCCGCTTAAAGCAGCGTATCGCTAAAATCATAGGTGAATGAGTGTTAAAGTCTGTGCGGTTGCAAACGTTTGTCATTGCGTACGCGCAGTATACTAGAACATAAACGGGTCCTTACTACCCTTTTTATTACCCTTATTACCGCCGCCATCGCGAGCGCGTTCGAAGCGCCGCCGACTTGACTGTATAGCAATGATACGTCAAAGACGATTTCATACTTCCAAATGAAATGAGCATCGGATCATGGCGCTCTTACTCGATCATGAATTCTGTCAATGACAGGCAAACCGGAATGATTACGCGAGCCATATGCAGAAGCTGTAGCCCCTGCGATTCCACCGAAAAATTCCCAAAGGAGACAGGTATGAAAGTATCCGAGCTTAAAGACGAACTGCTCGATTACTGGGCGGCGAAAGCAAATGGTGCAACGGAAGTGCACGTAATTGATTCACACTGCGTCATCAATCATGTTCGCTGGGAACCGTCGCTCGACTGGTCGCAAGGCGGGCCTATTATAGAAAGAGAGGGAATTAACCTCAGTCATAGCCTGGAGCCAGGTTCGGAGCACTGTACAGCATATATGAGATCCGGAAGAAACCGGCAAAAAGGGCTCACGCCCTTGATCGCCGCTATGCGGTGCTATGTCGATTTCAAGTTCGGCGAGGAAGTTGAGGAGTAATGCCCGAGCTGTCACTTATAAACCTGGGACGGATTGGAGAAAGGATGCGACGCGACACGCGGGCATGATGCGATAACATATGGCAAACATAAAACTGAAAGCACACTTGCGCGAAGCATCGCAACCTGCACGGATTCTGGCCGTCCAAGCATTTTCCCGCGCGGCCGGAGCTCCACTCGTACATGGCAACAGCATCCGCCTCCTCAAGGATGCAAAAGAGAATTACCCTGCATGGCTTGAAGCGATCCGTTCGGCGGAAAAGAACGTTCATTTTGAAAATTATATTATTCGTGACGATAATATTGGCAAGCAGTTTGCCGATGCGCTTATCGCAAAAGCAAAAGAAGGCTCCCGGGTAAGAGTGCTATACGATTGGATGGGCGCCCTGACCGAAACGTCGGGCAGCTACTGGCGGCGCCTCAGCGACGGCGGCGTCGAAGTGCGCTGTTTCAATCCACCGAGCTTCAACAGCCCGTTGGGCTGGGTGAGCCGGCTTCACCGAAAGTCGCTTTCCGTGGATAATCGTGTTGCGTTTGTCAGCGGATTATGCGTTGGGCAGATGTGGGCAGGTTATCCCGAACGGGATATTCCACCATGGCGCGATACGGGCATCGCAGTGCGCGGCCCGGTAGTTGCCGATGTGGTACAGTCATTTTCCCGCGCTTGGGCTGAGGTTGGGCCGGAAATCCCTGCCGACGAACTGCCGGACCAGAAGTCAATTCCTATAGAAGGTACGGTCGATATGAGGGTGCTGGGTCATGTCGCAGCCACCGCTGGATTATATCGTCTCGAACAACTGATAGCGGTATTGGCGCAAAAAACCCTCTGGCTTACCGATGCCTACTTCGTTGGCACCACGAGCTACGTGCAAGCGCTGAGAGGCGCGGCGATGGATGGCGTGGATGTCCGTTTGCTGGTGCCGGGATCGAGTGGCGACCTCAAGTTTTTGCGGCCGATATCGCGCGCCGGTTATCGTCCTCTGCTGGAAGCCGGGGTGCGTGTATTTGAATGGAATGGATCGATGTTGCATGCCAAGACTGCCGTTGCGGACGGACGGTGGGCACGTGTCGGATCAAGCAACCTCAATCTGGCCAGTTGGCTCGGCAATTGGGAATTGGATGTTGCCGTGGAAAACCTGGGGTTCGCACATGAAATGGAGCAGATGTATCTACAGGATCTGGACAACGCCACCGAAATCGTGCTCAGTGAAAAAAACCGTGTCCATCCGGTCGAGGAGCCCGAGCCTCCCCCCAAGTCGCATCGCGCAGGGATGGGTAGCGGCAAGAGCGGAAGCGCAGGAAGGCTTACCGCCGGCGCGATCCGTGTAGGCAATACCGTGGGGGCAGCCATTACCAATCGCCTTGTCCTTGGCGCTGCGGAGGCGAAAATCATGCTGTCCGGGGGCGCTGCGCTGCTGGTTCTGGCCGTGCTTGCGCTGGTGCAACCGCTGCTGATAGTGGTTCCTTTCGCGTTGATCGCTGGCTGGTTTGGTATTTCACTGCTGCTCCAAGCCTACCTGTTACACAAAAGCAGGAAAAACGGTAACGTGTCCGATGTGCCGCCCAGCAGAAACAAGGACAACGTGGTCGAGATTCCGGGCTTGCGCCGTGAGTCTGCTGCCGAGCCACCCCCCCGAGAACCGAGCGACGCGCGAGACGGACCTTGAGGCAAGTTACCGGATATCCAGCGGACAGACCGATCCTCTCATTCTCTTTTCTTAAAAAGATAATATTGGCCTTCCAGCTTCCACTCCATTACTGATGGAAAGGCCGGCTCCGCCATGGTGCAATATCAAATGCGACGTTGCATTATCGGCTGACGGTTTTCACGCGCTCTCGTCTGATTATTTCATCGATTAATGTCTGGAATTGCTCCCGCGCCTCCTGTTTGACGAACACATCCCCCACCATGGCAGGCATCCATACACCGGGAACAAGAACCGCATGATAGATGATGCGCGTTTGCCCTCGTTCTGGCCGCAGTTCCGTGGTCTCCTCCATTTTACGCATATTGCCGCTAATCATGCGTTCGTGGATTCTCTCGAAGGGAACCAGCTTTATTTCTCGTACTGATTCGAATGAAAAGACAATGAAACCGTATTTCGTGATACTTTTTTGCAAAACATGGCAGTGGTTGCCCATTCTGCCAGTGACCCTGCTGGACAGAATACCTGGATTAAACTGGGGTATGTTTTCGAAATCGGTCAGTACGGCCCAAGCCTTCTGGGGCGCAACCGGAACGACAAAACTGACGTCAATGATGATCTGCTCGCCATCATTCTGTACGTCGACCCTGATATTTTTATCATGGGGTTCGAGTATCTGCTTGACGGGATTCAAAACCTGTACGTTTTCACTCCTGGGCTGATTCTCCTCTTGCGACCAAGCTGAATCTCCCAGAAACAGATTCAGGAGAATGGCAGCGAAAATGACTTGGAATTTATTCATCGTTCAGAACCTGTAGTTCTGCATTGGGGTTTATTATTCGCCGATTTTTGCAAAGGAACAATATTTTTTTGATGAGCATGAATGAAGGTATTGACGGTACGGTACTACACGCCAATCGGTTTACCCCGCTATGAATTTTTCCGGTTTCACTTCCCTGGAGTCTGTCGGATTTAAAGGAAATCAGCTGCCAAACGCCTGGCCTGTTCATATTTCGCCGCTTTTTCAACCTACAGGAAATAACTATTGGCCTTCAAAATCCTCGAATCTGCCCTCACTCATTCACTTTTTCACTTCGATTCTTCAAGTCCGACCTGCTGCTGGACTACAATAGCAAAACGACGGGCTCGAAAGTTAGCCATAGGCACATCGCCAATCTCAGGAGAAATCCCCATGAGTCTATTCCACCCGTGTATCGGCCCGGCGCTGCCGCCGGATGCGAACACCTCCATATCAGGCGCATCGAGAGCGGTACAAAGCCCCCTTACCCTGGTCATGACTATCCGTTCACCTGAAGATTTCAACATCCTCGATGAGCGAATAAAAAAAATCCAATCGGCGCCGCTAGAAAAAAATCCCATCTGGGTGGCGCTGGATAAGCTCAAGATCGTACATTTCGCGCGTTTCGTATTCCTCGAAAATAATACCAAGCTGGCGATAATTACGACATACGATGGCTCGTTCGACGATTATCTCAATGAGTTCATCGACGAGATAGGCGACGTGTTCAACGTGCTTCTCCAGCACATGAAGGACGCGCCGCCCCTGCCCGTGCAGCGCAATCGCAGCGCTTTCCGGGACTACATAAAAGCTAACGATCTGGGCGGGATTCCGCCTTTCTACAGCGCCTACCCACAGGCAACGGTGCTGGATATACAGGCTTCGCTGAGTCAGACCTGAAGGTAGCCCTCTGACAATCCTCCTATTTTTCAGTTCCCTTTCCGACGCCTGACTTGCTTCCAATGCCTGACTTGCCATATGAAGACATCCAGGGTTTCATCCTCCGCACTTATGCGATGCCGGTCCTACGTGTAATTGCCTTGAAGGTAGAACAAGCGGAGCCTGCCCGACGATTTTTGGGCGGATTGGTCAATGGCAGTAATGGTGGCCATGCCGATACCACCGATGTTGCGCCCAAGCTCGCTACCGCCACGGATTGGACGGTAAAACCGCAATATTGTCTCAATGTCGGGCTTACCTACACGGGCCTTGCCGCGCTTGGGCTCCCCGCCTCCTCGCTTGCATCCTTTCCGGAAGAATTTGTGGCAGGCGCCGCAGCCCGTGCCGAGAGGGTAGGAGATACAGGAGAAAGCAGTCCAAAGCATTGGAAGAGCCCATTCGCCAGTCCTGATCTACATATCTTGCTGCTTCTCTTCGCCGAAACGGAGGATGTGCTGGTACAAGCCACCGATCAGCTCAGGGCAGCTTATCCGCACGGCGCAATGTCCGAGCTTTCCGTGCAGGAAGCCCGAAGCCTGCCTGAAAGCAAGGCACACTTCGGGTATCGTGATGGCTTCGCGCAACCGTCCATCGATGGCGGGCTTCCGCCGGTGATGCCGGACGTACTTCCAAAAGCGCCCGCTGGAGAATTCCTTCTCGGCTACCCCAGCCAGTACGCTGACTTTACCTATCCCGTGCCTGTCCCTGCCGCGCTAGGGCGAAACGGGAGCTTTGCAGCTTTTCGCATTCTGGCCCAGGATTGTCACGGCTTCGAGCAGTTTTTGGCAGAATCGGCTCGTCAAACCGGCCTCGATCCGGAGTTGATAGCTGCCAAGCTCTGCGGCCGCTGGCGAAACGGCGTTCCGCTTTCCCTTTCGCCTCTATCCGCGGATGAGCAAATCCCCCTGGATGAGCGCAACAGCTTCGACTACGTACCCAGCGACAGCGTGCCGGATGCATTCGATGATGCTCGCGGCTACCGTTGTCCGTTGGGATCACATATTCGCCGCATGAATCCGCGCCACTCCGTGGTAGCCGGAAACGGCGGCCTCAAGCATCGCATTATCCGCCGCGGCCTTCCCTATGGCCCTCCTTACGATCCCGACAATCCCGATGATGGAATCGAGCGCGGGCTATTGGGTCTGTTTATTGGCGTAAGTCTTAAGGATCAGTTCGAATTTTTGATGTCCGATTGGAGCAATAAGGGAAGCTTTGCGCCGGGCTTGCGCGATACCAAAGATCCTGTTGTCGGGAACAATTCGGCCTCAGGCGCAACTTTTCTCATTCCCATGGAAAATCAGAAGCGTCCCGTCGAGCTTACCGGACTCTCCCGTTTTGTCACCTGCCGTGGCGCAGCTTATTGTTTCCTCCCCAGCGCCACCGCGCTTCGTTATATTTCCGCTTTACCCGATGCGTCGCTTTCCTGACAGGGCAACCAGCCTTAACTCTTCTGCCTGCCATTGGAAAAAAGCTCGTGAGGAGCCTTGAGACTTGCCTTATGCGCTATTTCAGATAGTCCCGGCAAGTAGCGAAGACCCAGCTAGAATAGTCAACAGGTCGTTGTCGTCCGCCCTGGCGAACCATTTCGCGCGAACTGGGCTTGGGAAATGAGGCGGATCGCTCTCCCCGGCAAACGAAACCGGATGACTTGGAATAGATAATCCTGAATTCAGGAGTTGGCAATTGGCAGTTGACCGCTATAGCCAAGCGATTTGCCAGTGACCTGGTGTCCAAAACATTAAGGGAAGATAAATTGGAGGGTTATCCAAGAGCGATCAGTTGGCCGCCCGATCTGAAACCCGTACCTTCAGAGTTTCTTCAGAAACTCCTGTAGGACAACGGCTTCATTGTACTCTTCGTCTTTCGCGCCATACATCAGTGTGACCTTTCCTTTTTTTATCTCTTCTTTGAGTAGCGCGACCTGCTTATCGTTTTCCTTGAGTTCCGCCCGATAACGCGTCTTGAACTCGGTCCATTTACCGTGGTCATGGGCAAACCACTTTCGAAGATCCGTGCTTGGCGCAATTTCCTTTAGCCAGATATCGACGCTTGCTTTCTCTTTTGTCAATCCCCGAGGCCAAAGCCTGTCGACGAGGATGCGGACCCCATCTTCTTTCGCGGGCGGCTCATAAACTCGTTTTATGTTGATATTCATCTGGGGCTCTTCTCTACAGTAGTCTGCCGATAACTCGCCGTATTGTGCTGGCCGTTATTGGCTTATATCGTAATAAAGTCGAGATAAGCCAGGTATGATATCGTTCAAGCACAGCTCTGCTTCCAGTTAACCCTCAGGAAAGCAGCAACGCAATGCTTCATTTTCCGGTACAACGCACAACAGGATGAAGGATCATGCATGCAGGGCCCTGGAGATCGACGCTCACCGATCTCATGTTATCTTATACTCTTGCCCGTCTCAATATTTCGCGGCCGCTCTCCTCCAGCAGGCCTTGCCGGGAAGACGTATGCGATTTGAATGTAATGACATCAGTGATAGAAACGAATCATCCCTGTCAGGCAAATAGGCAGGCAAGTAAGCAAGCCGAAAGAGGCTATCGAACTTCGCCCTGCGTCATTAAAGGATCAGGCTGATGAAGATCAAAGGTTCACTGTAACCCGCTGTTGTCCCTGTAGCTCATGATATGCTCAGGCGGCGGCTTGGCTTGATAGATTGTGTCGAACGTAAAATAATCTGTGAGGAGGAAAAATGCGGAAAACTGGATTTACCGTGGAAACGGTCGCCCTGGCATTGCTGTATATAGCGTTTTGCACGTCCGTAAAAGCCGAACTCATCGGTGAAGTGGACACTGCTTTCCGGTGGATGGGAAAGGATGACCGTGTGGTCATGGAAGCGTATGACGACCCCAAGGTTCACGGCATAACATGCTACGTTTCGCGTGCCAGGACGGGAGGTCTAAAAGGTACGGTAGGTCTGGCAGAGGACAGGGCAGAGGCGTCCATTGCGTGTCGGCAAGTAACCGAATCGATCCATTTTCCCGAGAAGATCCCAAGGCAGGAAGATGTATTTACCGAACGCATGTCTATTTTATTCAAGCGCCTGCATATCGTTCGCGTCGTGGATGCCAAGCGCAACACGCTCATTTACTTAACCTATTCCGATAAGTTGATAGAAGGCAGTCCACAAAATAGTATTACCGCTGTTCCGGTAGCACGCAATAATCCCATACCGGTCAAGTAGGGTTGCGGTGGTTGGCAATAATTCGGGATTGTGGCAGAAGCATTAAAGCTATCCTCAAAAAGTACTGTCCAGGAAAATACTATCTGGAGTAATTGCCCACTTCAACGACCCGTCCGGGCATCTTTCAGGGAATCACCGCTTCAATCGCTCTATATTCGGAATGAGACGCGTTACCGTACGTGCGCTACCGTACGGACTCATCATTAATTCATGCATAGCATTACGTGTTGATGCTGTGCACCTCCAAACAAAACCAGGCTGCAAAGATAAAAACCGGTAGGTAAACCAGTTGAGCAGCTGAGAAAGCGATCACAATCCATAATTAATCATCTTAAAGGAGGCACCCATGAACATAGTTCTTCGTACGCGATCCACCCTGGCCATTGTTGCGTTAATAGCCGGCACACTGGCTGGGGGCGCAGGATTCGCGACCGCTGGCGAAATCAAGGTCAATCTGAGCGGCGATCAGGAAGTACCCCCTGTGCAGACCTCCGCATCCGGCAGCGGCACGATAACGGTCGATGACGACAGATCTGTCAAAGGCAAGATAACTACCTCCGATTTAAAGGGAACGGGTGCGCATATTCATGAGGGAGCGGTTGGCAAAAATGGGCCGGACATCATCACGCTCAAGAAGAGTTCCGATAACGAATGGTCCGTTCCCGGTGATGCAAAGTTGACTGACGCCCAATACGATGCCTACAAGGCAGGAAATCTCTATGTTAACGTTCATAGCGACGCGAACAAGAGCGGAGAGATACGCGGGCAATTAAAACGTGATCTGGGCGCCGGCTCCCGTTAAATAACTCGCGATTACTGATTACTGAATTGCCCTGTCAGCAGGCGGGGCAATCATTGAGATATGTCCAGAGAGTGCCTCACCATGACAAAATACTTTCAGACCGGGTCGTATAGAACCGGTCGGCCCCATGGGCATGAGCCGTATCCCGGCAAACCAGTACAGGATCCCCCTCGTCCCACCGATCCCGACAAACCACGGGAAGATCCCCAACCCTTCGACCCGGACAAGCCGGTGGATCCCCGCCCGTATGATCCCGATCCAACGCCGGGAGATCCAATCATCGATCCAGCGGACGAGCCTCTACTCCAGGCAGGATGAACAGTATTCAGGGCGTTGCCCGGCAGCACTGCGCGAGCAATATCGGAGGCGTCCGGTTCTTTCCTCAGCAAGACTGAGAGCACAATCGCGGCGCCCCAAGCAAATCCGGGCGTCATTTCAGTGTTATGCCCTCCCGGCTCTTGTCGACTTGAGCTGTCGTGACCAGGCTGGCATGGTTACCCCATGCGTTGCGGATATACGACAATACCAGCGCAACCTCACCATCATGCAGGGTCTGGGCGAATGGCGGCATGCCGTAAGGGCGTGGGTTACCCATGGTGGCTGGAGGATAACCGCCATTGAGAACGCTGCGAATCGCGTTGATCGGGGGCGTCATTGTGACACTCCGGCTGCCCGCCAGAGGCGGATAAACACCTGGAGCGCCCTGACCGGACGCGCCGTGGCAATCCTGGCAGTGCTTCTCATAAATCGCGGCGCCTTGCCGAAACCAGGCCTGGACCTGTTCTGTCATGGCTGGACCTTTAATCAGGGAAAGTGAATTGCTCTCGGGTAATGACTGCAGATAGATGGCCATTGCACGTGCATCCTCTTTTGTCAGATGCTGGAGGCTTTCCATGACAACCTGCGCCATGGGACCCGATGTGGTCGCTTGCGGTGAAACACCTGTCGTGAGCAACTGGACGATTTCATCGATTCGCCAATGGGCAAAACCTGCTTCCAGGCCTGAGGTAAGGGACGGCGCATACCAGTTTGAACCCATAATCTGCCCGCCTCCCAGCGCGTCATCCCCGGCTGTCGCGCCCAGCGGATTGCGCTCCGCATGGCAGGCGTTGCAATGGCCGAGCCCCTGCACCAGATAGGCGCCCCGATTCCACTCGGCGCTTTTTCCCGGCTCGGGCTGATAGACGCCGGGCTTGAAGTATACGGCGCGCCAGACACTCAACAATAATTGATAATCGTAGGGAAACTTGATCTGGCTCGGCGCATTGCGTTGCGCAACGGGAGCAAGCGTCTGCAGATGGGCGAAGATCGAATCAGAGTCCTCGCGCGTGATTTTTGTATATTCGGTATAAGGAAATGCGGGGTATAAAGGCCGTCCATCGCGTGACTTCCCCTCGTGCAGCGCTTTCCAGAAATCTTCTTCGCTCCAGCGGCCGATCCCGGTTTCCTTATCCGGGGTGATATTGGTCGTGATGAATGTGCCGAAGGGTGTGGAAAGACTACGCCCCCCTGCGTAAGCCGACCCACTCTGGGCCGTATGGCATCCCATGCAATTACCTGCGCGCGCAAGGTAGGCTCCGCGGCTCAGCGATTGCTCGGTGAATATCGTCTTCCGGGTATTTGCTGCTTTTCCTGGAGGGGACGCACCGATCAGGGTAAACGACGTACCCATAACAGCGAGACCCGCCAGACCGGCGAGTAGGGCTATCACGACAGCGATCCTGCGTTTCATTGGCCAGTAGCGCTTTGAACGATGCTGCCGCAACGCCGTGCCATTTCAACCGGAAGCGTGCCAGCCGGCCCACTATTCTCCGGTATGGGCTGGGCGGCCAGCCATGCTGCAACTGCGTTCGTCTCTTCGGTAGTAAGCTGCTTTGCGATTTCCGACATGCAATCCGCAGTCTGACCGCGTATCAGTCCTCCATTTCGCCAGGCACCGAACTGGGCGATCATGTAAATGCGCGGAAGACCCAGCAAGCCCGGAATAAATGGCGCCGTACCCATCAGTTCGTTACCATGGCATTGAATGCAAGCCGGAATCTGTCGTGCGGGGTCTCCCTGATTGATAAGCTGCCGGGCGAGCTTGATTTGGGCCGATGACGCAGCAATGCGCTCGGGTGGCGGGAAAGGCTGTTTAAGCCCCGAAAAGTAGGCGGCCATTTCCAGCAGATACTGGTCCGTCATATTTGCAAGCAGCAGGGTCATGGGCTGGTAATAACGCAGTCCATCCCGGAAACTGCGCAACTGGTTAAAAAGATATCCTTTTGGCTTGCCTGCGATACGTGGATAGTACGCGTCTCGCCCTACCTTGTCTTCGAGGCCGTGGCAGGCAACGCAGGGCTTAACCCGCTCCGCCATGGTGTCGGGCACCTCAACCGGCGCAGCGGCGGAAACTGCCTCTACCGCATTGGCGAGCCCGGCAGAAAATAACAACGTCGCTAAAATAAGTCGTCTCATGGACCGCTGTTTGCTGATCTATAGGATTTCACTGATGAGACTGTGGCAGCCTGCCAAAGTTGCTAGAGTTGATAAGGGCGGAGGCGGAGGCTGAAGCTCACCCTCTTAGGAAATGCGGGCAGGCTCAGGCTTATCCTGTCGCTGCCCGAGACATTTCTCTCATTGGAACTTCCACACGAACGGATAATCAGCCAAAACCTAGCCTGCTACCGGCGCTTGCTCCAGCAAGTTTTAGAGGGATTAAATCCCGACTACTGTGTTTGTCGGATAGCAGGGGATAGGCAGGTCAGGCATAATAACTTTGGAGTATTTAATAATAACACTTTACCAGTTCGAGCCTGACTTGGCTCATTCGAATCCTGATCATTTTGTTGAAGCAGAAACCTGTCTGGAATGGCAGAGTGTGTCATCAAAACAACGCTGCCGTTGCTTGTGCCGAAATGCAAGCCATCAATGATGAGGAGCAACAACAGGGCTCAAGCCCGGCGGCTGCTAGCGTGGCTCAACTGCGGGAAATATTTGAGTGCCGGGATGATGTTGCTGGCTCCATAAGATGATGGCTGCCAGTACAGGCCTCAGACTTTCGCCCTTCTCGGTCAGGGAATACTCGTAACGTACCGGCTTCTGCTGATAGGCTCGCCGCGTAATAAGACCTGTGGCTTCCAATTTTTTCAACCTGTCGGCAAGGATATTTGAAGCGATTTTTTCGGCTGACGATATCAATTCCAGATAACGGCTCTTGCCTAAAATCAAATCCCGGACAATAAGCAGCGTCCATTTATCACCAAAAATATCCAGCGCATGGGTAATGGGGCAGCATGACCTTTCGAAGGCAACTTTTCCTTCCGCCATCTTGTCATCTTTCATAACTTGCTTCATAACTTGCCTGCAGGAAAAATTGGTGAGTTAATAATAGTATAGTTACTTGCACTTTGCAATACAGTAAGATAAGCTTCGTTGACTTGCTTATTGCAAGTAATATCGGAGGATAAAATGTCAAAACCGTTATCTCATAGCCAGCGCCAGGCACCTATCCACGAATCTCTTCAGCCGCTATTAATTGGTGGGCTGAAAGGCATCGAAAAGGAAAGCCTCCGAATTGACCGGAAGGGATTCATATCACTGTCTCCTCATCCGATTGAGCTAGGAGCCGCATTGACCCATCCGCACATAACAACGGATTATTCCGAGGCTTTGCTTGAGTTGATCACACCAGCATTATCGGATGGAAAGGAAACGTTGAATTTTTTGACGGACTTGCATAAATACGTCTGTGCAAATATTAATGACGAATTATTGCTGGCAGCAAGTATGCCTGTCGGTGCTTTACGGGACTCGGCAATTCCTATCGCCAGATATGGCTCCTCCAACGTAGGAATGATGAAGCACATATATCGCCGCGGTTTAGGTTACCGCTATGGCCGTTGCATGCAGGTAATCGCCGGGATCCATTTTAATTACTCGCTTCCTGAACAATTCTGGCCGGAATACCAGCAGTTCAAGAAGCATACGGGTGACCTGCAATCATTCGTCACCAATGCTTATATGGAAATGATCAGAAACCTGCAGCGCTATGGCTGGCTCATCCTTTACCTGTTTGGCTCTTCACCTGCGGTCAGTAAAAGTTTCGTCGATAGCCGTAACTCTGCTTGTTCCCATACTTTGGAGAAATTTGACGATACCTCATATTACAAACATTTTGCAACTTCACTGAGGATGAGCGAGATTGGATATGTAAATCCGGTTCAGGCAATGTTTCATATTTCCTTTAATAGCCTTGATGAATATATAAGGGATTTGGCCAGCGCGACAACGAAATCCTATCTGGATTACGAAAAAATCGGCATAAAGGCAGGTGATCAATATCAGCAATTAAACACTAATTTTCTACAAATCGAGAACGAATATTACACCTCGGTACGGCCGAAACAGCCTACAAGGCCCAATGAGAGACCGCTCAAGGCCCTGAGAAGCAGAGGGATCGAATATATTGAAATCCGATCGCTCGATATTGATATTTTTGAACCTGCGGGAATCTCGATCGAAACGACACGGTTTCTTGAAGCGCTTAGCCTGTATTGTTTATTTCGCGGAAACTTGGGCCATGACTTGAAGCAGTATGAGGAGGTTAATAATAATGCGTTATCCGTTGCCAACCAGGGAAGAGATCCCACGCTGAAGCTATCCGACAAAGGACAGGCAGTCTCCCTGCAAGAATGGGGGTTGAAGTTGTGCGAGGAAATGCAGGAGATTTGCGAGGTTCTGGATAAAGGGAATGACAATAAACCCTATACACAGGCATTACACAAACAGAGGGAAGTTGTTCGTCACTCCGAGCTGACTTCTTCAGCAAGAATGCTGTTGGCAATGCGGGACCAGAAGCTTTCGATTACTGAACTGGTGTTGCAAAAATCGGATGAATACGCACGTTATTTTCGGAATACACCACTTGAGACCTCGGTAAAGAAAAGCTTTGATGCCCAGGTCGAAGCGTCGCTGAAGCAACAGGAACGGTTGGATACAATGACCGAGATCCCGTTCGATAAGTACTTGAGTAATTATTTTTCTGAAGACGCCACCGCTAATGAAACGTGTTCGAAAGAATCTAAAAAAAAACCTGGTCCTGGAGTGGAACACCTGATAGACGAATTGCGGGTAGTCAAAGAAGCGAAGCAAGAACCAAAACGACGCGAGGCACGTGCTGAAGCCGCGGTTGCAAGAAGGCGGAGATAGTTATTCCAGGCATTTTCAGGAGTTTCCCAATCACCCCCTCGTTCGAAATAGTGCCCCGTGAAATCCTACTTCTTATGACCCTGGCAATCGAGGTCAAGCGGATACACAAGCGTTGCGACAATGATCCGCCAGTGGTTTTGCTTTCCTGCTACAAGTCGGGATCGGGCTATTGGTCTATCGAATTATGGGATTGGCTGAGCGATAGCGCGGCCGATAAAAAGCTGCAATTCCTTGCAGTGTGTAGTCGTGTCTCATAGCTGCCCGCAGAGAAAATTATACGTGAGTAAAATAAGCAATAGTGACTTGCAGTTCGCAATACATTAGGATAAGCTTTCGTTACTGGTTAATTGCAAGTTGAAACGACGCTTTGGAGCGCTGATGGTAATACTTTATCAATTGGAACGTACGTGGGGCATTCCGAATCTCAGCCATTTTTGCTGCAAAACAGAAACTTATTTAAGAATGGCGGACATTAAATATGCTGTTAAAGCGACGCTCCCGTTGTTTGCGCCGAAAGGTAAAGTGCCTTACATCGAAGATGGAGATCTCAAATTAGCGGACTCGCGCTTTATCGTACGACACCTTAAAACCCAATATAAAGATCTGGATGAGGACTTAACCCCGGCAGAATCGGCACTGTCGCTGGCAATGCAGCGGTTGCTTGAAGAGCATCTGTTCTGGGCCACAATGTATTCGAGATGGCAGTATACGGACGCAAATTGGCAAGTGAATAAGAAAGCGATTTTTAGTGTTCTGCCCCCTGTTATTCGCGATGTGGCGGCAATCTATTATCGTCGCAGGATTCAGCGCCAGATTTTGGGGCATGGAACGGGGCGGCATAACGCCGAGGAGGTTTTCGAACTCGGTATGCAGGATATTGATGCGCTGTCAGCATGCCTCGGGGGGAAAAAATATTTCCTGGGAGATAAGCCGACCAGCCTGGATGCGAGTGCCTTCGGATTTCTCATCAATACGTTCGGCTGCCCGATCGAGTCGCCACTAAAGGAACATGGCTTGACGAAGGACAACTTGAGAAATTATATCGAGCGAATCAAGCTGCAATATTATTCCGACTTGGGGGCTGCTTAGTATTATGTAGCTCTATCGCTGAAGGATAAATCTCATAATGTTTATAAAGCCTTGCCGGTGAGTCTTGCGGGAGCTTTCACTCGGAACAAACATACAAAATATTTGCCCAAATATCAGCCAGGCCGCCCATCGCCAACTCAGCCGTTGATGACCTTCCCGACTCGATTTCATTTCCAATTCGCATAAGCCGGGCCTTGCGCCTGCGGATAAACGTTATTCTGCTAGACTGAATCATGAATAACACGATTCCTGTAGACGGAGGCGTAAATGTTCGGCTCAAATATACTGGAAGTGGCAATCGGTATCATTTTCGTCTACTTGCTCCTGAGCCTCATATGCACGGCCCTTAATGAGGGAATCGCGTCGCTCATTGACAAGCGGGGAAGAAACCTCATGGGGGGAATTAAAAATCTTCTCAACGATCCGCAGTTCACCGGGTTGGCGCAGCAAGTCTACAACCACGGACTGATAGGCGGCATCTCGCAGTATGCTTCCAATCCGAACAAAATAACCCGCTTGCCCTCCTATATGTCGGGGCAGAACTTCTCGCTGGCTTTGCTCGATATTCTTGGCGCACGCGGGATTATCGCGGGTAAGTATGGCGATCTTCTGGCTATCGCAGAAAACGCGGACGACGCCTACGGAAAAGCCGTCGAAGCAGCAGCCGCAACGCCGGCTAATCCTCAGTTCGCCGAAGCCGTCAATCAGGCAAAGGCGGCTCAGGAACGAGCCCGGGCAGCCTTGGAGGCTATTGCGGACGAGGCAAAGGCGGCATACGACAAAGCCATCCAATCCGCCAGCAGCGCTCCAACAGACGCAGATCTTGCCCATCTTGCAACACAGGCGAGGAATAACGTTGAAACCATAAACGCTGCAATTAAAATGCTCGATGCGCGCCGCGCCGCGATTGCATCCGCAAAAAATCCCAAGGAGGCCAAGCTGCTTCTGACAGCTGGCACGACTCTGAAAGAGGCGCTTGCCTTCGCCCGTACTTTCGCTGCCCAGTCTCCTGATCCATTGGGCAATATTCAGGAAGGACTGAAAAGGCTGCCCGAAGGAGACACAAAAGAAACGCTTCTTGTCCTTATAGACAAAACGCGGCGCGAAGTCGCTGCTGTCGAGCACCAGGCGGAAGCATTCCGGAGAAATCTCGAAGGCTGGTTCAACAATGCCATGGAAAGGGTTGGTGGGTGGTACAAGCGCTGGACCCAGCGCGTGCTGCTTTTTTTGGCGACTGCGGTAGTTGTTATTTCCAATGCCGATACGGTCATGCTCATTCAACGGCTTTCAAAGGATAATGCTTTGCGCGCATCGCTGGTCGCTGCGGCACAGGATGCCGTAAAGGCCCAGCCTGCCTTGGAGTTGCCTGCTCCCCCTATGGAAGGGGCAGCATCTCAGCCCGCGCAATCGCCCCCCATCGATGCAAAAAATAACACTCCGGGTTTGCAAGCGGTTCTTAAAACGGCAGAGAGCGTCAAGTTGCCGGTAGGATGGTCATTTAACCCAAGCGACGCCGGACATTTTCGAAACCCCGAGCTGTCATGGGATTACGCAGGCTGGGCGTTTTACAAGCTGTTCGGCCTGCTGGTTTCCATACTTGCCGTATCGATGGGGGCCCCCTTTTGGTTTGATACATTAAGCAAATTCGTCAATTTGCGCAGCGCCGGTACTCCACCTGGCGAAACCAGCAAAAGTGCACGTCAGCCTACCCTGTAAATTTCAGGAAATATGATTTTCGGAGTATTACGTGATGCGATGCAAAACAGCATCGGGAGATCAGAGACTTTCCATGTCCATACTCATTGTCGTCGAGGAACCCGATGCTTGGCCTCTCGAGATTCCAGGTGTAACGATCATATCGGCGCGAACATATTTGACTGATCCAGGGTTCGCCATAAACCATGGCGCCGGCCAAACCCACCATTCCCTGAATCGCTCCGCCAGGGTTTTCAACCTTTGCAAATCCTACCATTACCAGGGCTCGGGCTATTATGTTTCGCTGCTCGCAGAGGCCCGTGGGCATAAACCGCTGCCCAAGGTCGGCGCAATCGAGGATTTGCAATCCCAGAATCTGATACGCCACCTTACCGAGGATCTGAGCGCCTTGATTCAGCGTTTGCTTGCACCGCTGGCAATGAACGACTTCGAACTCCACATCTATTTCGGCCGCACCACAGATAGTCGCTATAACAGACTCAGCCATCAGCTTTTCAATCTGTTACAGGTGCCGCTCCTGTCCGCCCGCTTCGAACGCCATCGCAACCAATGGAGCTTGCGCAGCATACGGGCGATCGACGCAAGCGATATTCCCGCCTGCCACCAGGAGCTTGCGGTGCTTGCAGCAACTGAGTACTTCAAGGTCAAAAGCCGCAGGCTATGGCAGAAGAAACACATTTCCCGCTTCGATCTCGCAATCCTTCACGATCCGGATAATCCTGAACCTCCTTCCAATGCAAAAGCTTTGCAAAAATTCAGGGATGCGGCAGAGGAATTGAGCATGCGCGTAAAATTTATTACCCGCGCCGATATCGGCCGGTTGCCTCAATTCGACGCGCTGTTCATCCGCGATACAACCTTTGTCAATCACTATACTTATTACTTCTCGAGACTGGCATTTGCGGAAAGGCTGGTGGTGATAGACGATCCCGAATCCATCCTCAAGTGCAACAATAAGGTCTATCTGGCTGAACTCCTCGCTCGGCACAATATACCCACCCCCAAAACGTTGTTGGCGCACCGGGACAACATCGCCCGAATCATCCCTGAGCTCGGTCTCCCCTGCATACTGAAGCAGCCGGACAGTTCATTCTCGCGCGGGGTGGTAAAAATCGAAACAGAAGCCGAACTGCTGCCCCGGATAACCGAGCTGCTGGCCAAATCGGTACTCGTTATTGCCCAGGAATGGCTGCCTACCGCATTCGACTGGCGAGTCGGCATACTCGACCGGAAACCATTATTCGTTGCCAAATATTACTTCCCCCCCGGACACTGGCAGGTCATCAAGCGCGATGTGCAGAAACGCAAAATGAGCGAAGGTTCCACTCAAGCCATCCCGCTGGGCGAAACACCACCAGAAGTAGTCGGAATTGCACTCAAATCGGCCAACCTCATTGGTGATGGCTTCTATGGCGTGGATATCAAGCAATCCGGTAACCGCTGCTACGTGATCGAAGTCAACGACAATCCCAATGTGGATGCCGGCAACGAAGACGGCGTGCTCAAGGATGTACTTTACCGGGAAGTGATGGGCGTTTTTCTGAAGCGTATCGAAGCCCGGGAACGAGACCATAAAAGCGCCAGTAGCGAAACCTGACGATAATTTTTAAGGTTTTCCTGGCGCTGGCCGCGTAGCCTTCAATATAGAAAATATCGTTATAAATGCTACTTCCTGCTCGTTGATTGTCATCATTCAGATTAGCCATAATTCAAGCACTAGCAACGCTTTAAGCCACGCGGAGATGGCTGGATTGCCAACGGGTCCTCGGATGCGAAGCCGGGAGGGTTCTTTTTACTGTCCAGCTACAGAATGCGCCATAATGTAAAATTAAATCTTCTGGCGTAACGAATCTTCTTAATATTAAACAGGTATTCCTTAGTCCACATAATCGTTTGTTTAGTTGAACACACATCCATAGAGGAAATCTCATGCAATCCCGACGAAACTATTCCCTTACCCGACGGATTTTTGGATTGGGGCTTGCTAGCCTCGTCAGCCTGAGCCATGCAGCACCGCTTATCGTGTTACCGGAGGGCGAGATCACCCGCTTAAGCTATGCTGGCCAGGAGTTCTTCGACGACAAAAACGGAAACCACCTGCCCGATAGGGGAGACGTATTTAAAGGCATAGTGAATATCACCCGAATTCAGGGCGCTGCAAGCGGAGCCGACTTTTCAAGCCAGCTGGCAGACAATGAACTGACAGGGCGTTTTCAATTTTCCATAATCGATCAGTCCAGCGATTTCAGCCACCTTGAATTTGGCTTGTTACCAGGAGACTTTTTTAATTTTTATGTCGGACAGGGATCGACCAAGAACTTCGATCCTTCCTCGTCGAATGCCTATGATCGAGCTTCAGATGGTCAATTTTGGCTCGGCCTACAGCCGGGAGGGGTTTTTGAAAGCGTAAACGACAGGCAACCGAACGGATCCACTCTCAACCGGGCATGGGCCGACATTACGGTAAACAACACCGGCTATTTCCTTCATAGTGATTTGCTTCGCACTATTCTTGGTAAAGATGCTCAGCATATAGTAGGAAGCCAATTCCATGGCGATCATTCCACGCAGGCGATTTTTGATAATCAAGTTGCTGGGCCCTCATCGTTCCCTTCCCAGTTCACCTTCAATATCTTTGGCGAATTCGATGTTTTCGCGGTGCCTGAGCCTCCTACGCCGCTCCTCATTCTGCTTGGCATGACGATCGGATTGAGTTTTCGAAGATGCGGAAATATGTCGAGACGATTACAGGATCGAATTACGCCGCTTAATGCGGCAGGAAGCTCTTAAGAAAATTGGGTTGCCGGATCAGGTGGCGCTAATCCGATCTGCCTAACTCTGATCAGAGTCAGGTAGCCGCGCTCGATCGTGAGGTTGATAAAAGTCCAGGATCGGACCTGCCGGAACAATACCGTTAGGATTGATAGTTGGATGGCTGCGGTAATAGTGTGCCTTGATGTGCTGCATGTTCACCGTCTCTGCAATGTTGGGCCACTGGTATAGTTCGCGGGTGAAACCCCAAAGATTCGGGTACTCCGTCAGACGCCTGAGATTACATTTAAAGTGGCCATGGTAGACCGAATCGAAGCGAACCAGCGTGGTAAAAAGCCGCCAGTCGGCTTCGGTGATATGCCCGCCTACAAGATAGCGCTGACGTGAGAGACGCTGATCCAGGTCGTCCAGGCGTTGAAATAAAACCGCGACGGCATTCTCGTAGACCCGCTGATCGGTGGCAAAGCCCGCCTTATAAACCCCATTGTTGACGTCGTGATAGACGCGGTCGTTAATCTCGTCGATTTGCGGCAGCAGCGCATCCGGCGCAAAATTTTCTCTCGTGGCGCCGATGCCATCAAAGGCAGTATTCAGCATGCGGATAATCTCGCCTGATTCGTTGCTGACGATCGTGTTCCGCTGCAAATCCCACAGCACCGGCACTGTCACCCTGCCGCTATATTCCGGAGCGGCGCGCAGGTAGACTTCATAAAGATAGCGCGCCTTGCCAACAGGATCAGGCGCCACGCCGGAGCCTGATCGAACGTCCAGCCGTGGTCGCCCATGTAGGGATTGACCACGGAGACGCTTATCATGTCGCCCAAACCTTTCAGCGCACGAAAAATCAGTGTGCGATGTGCCCAGGGGCAGGCCAGGGAAATATAGAGGTGGTAGCGGCCCGCCTCGGCGGGAAATCCGCCCTCACCGCTCTGCCCGGGACTGCCATCGCGTGTGATCCAGTTGCGAAACTGGGCATTCGTACGGACGAAGCTGCCGCCCGTCGATTTTGTGTTGTACCATTCGTCTACCCATTTGCCTTTGACGAGCAACCCCATCTCTACCTCCTCTATCTCGCCGATTTGATGTCTAGCAGTGTAACGTAAGTTAGGATGGTTACGAAGGGCTGGAAGATCAGCCGGAGACAAGTGTTGCAGTACGTCGGTGTCACCCATGTATATTTGCGGCAAGCTCAATCTGATACCTCATTTATCTCTCATGTTCATGTATGACTGGCGATATGTATAGGGGCAGCTGTAAACCTGAAGTGTTGCGCCAAACCAGCGCTACCAGCCTGAAAAATTAAGCTCTCTGCGAAGATTATTCTTCATCCAATTTTGTGCCGATAATTTTGCCCGCCTTGGAAAACCGCGTCTCCCAGATTGACCACGATTCTGAGCCTTCTGAAGATCACTCAAATGGATCAACGATGGTTACTGCCCAGCAAGCTGGCTGAGAGTTCGATGGCCCAGATGATCGAGTGAACGGATTAACTACCACTTCTATTAGAAATAATTCTAATAGAAGTGGTCGGATAAATTTTGGTAGCACAACAATATAAAGGTATCAATATCGTGAAGTAGGTCGGGCGTAGCCCGACCTACTTCAGGCACCAATCTCCTGGGTCGAATTATCATATTAGCGCAGCGTAAGCCGACGTAGGCACGCAAACAGCTGGGCACATTCGCTATCCAGGAAGACGGCAACAGGCGCAATGTCTGATTCTATTGCATTGAGGGGTAAGATGGTTTCAACTTGATCTCCAGGGGAGGTGCAAAAAAAAACTGGCTCACATTGCCTCACCTGACCAATCGACAAGCAACGCGCCAACTCCGCATGCGGCGCCGATAAGGCAAACCACTGTCCATCCGCCCCAAGCCCAGGCGATTCCCGCAGCGGCCGCGCCGGCCGCCCCGCCGAGGAAGAAAAGACCTACGAAAAGGCCGTTGAGCCGGCCGAGTGCCTCCGGCTGGAAAAGATTGATGACTCGACGGCCAAGGTTGTGGTCACCGACGACGCCGATATCGAGCAAAATCGCACCCGCACCCATGAGAAGAAGGGACAAGAGCGGCGTCGCGACATGCGAAGATCCCGCCCATCCCGCAAGCGCGAAGGCCACCACCACTAGTAGATGGGATGCGATTGTCCCCGATCGCGTCCAGCCGAGATCGCCCGCTCGCCCGACAAACGGCGTCATCGCTGCACCGGTTGCGCCGACGAGTGCGAACAAAGCGATTTCACGTTGGTCGAGTTCAAACGGCAGTTGCATCAACTTGAGCACGACAGCAGTCCAGAATAGGCTAAATGCGGCCATGGTCAAGCTCGCCGTGAGCGCTCGTCGTCGCAGCACAGGCTCCGCGCGCAATAGATGCCAAAGCGAGGCGATTAAAAACGGATAAGTCGAGCGCGCCACTGGCCGGCGTTCGGGCAGCCGCTCAGCGAGCGTGAACGCGAGCGTCGCCAGGGCGAAAGCGCTCACGCCGTAAAAAGCGCGCCATCCAAAGTTAGCGGTGATGATGCTCGCAAGTGGCCTCGACAGTACAATGCCGAGCATTAGGCCGCCCATGATGTCCCCAATGACGCGGCCGCGCTGCTCGGGCGACACCATGGAGGCGGCGAGCGGGACCAGGATGTGGATAGCAGAACACGCGGCACCAAGAATGAAAAGAATCGCCAGCAGCAACGCAGCGCTCGGAGCGAAGGCGACCGCGATAGCACTTATCGCCGCGCATCCGATCATCCTGACGATCAGCTTGCGATTTTCCAAGAGATCGGCCAGCGGAACCAGAAGAAAGAGGCCAAAGGCGTAGCCGAGCAAGGTCGCCATAGACACGAGCCCGCCGCTTGCTTCAGCAAGGCCAAGCGATGGGCCGATCAGGCCGATTAAGGTCTGCGGAGCGTAGAGATTGGTAACGACGACCCCTACCGACGTCGCGAAGAGCGCTGTGAGGGGCCCGGTAAGCGGTATTTCTCCCTTGGTCGAGGGATCGGTGGCAGTCTCGCGCGGCGTTACGGACATGATGGCTTTTATTCTAATTGGAGGCCACCGATTTACCAGAAGCAGGTCTGGCACGGTTCGCCACTGCGTGTTGAATAAACGCGATCAGGCGGATAATATCGGTACAGTTGGGGAAAGCTTCAATCGATTTTTGGCTCAGCCACGGATTCCCGGGTGTAATCGAAATCAAATCTCGCCTTCCACACCACCTGCGCGACACCGACTGTTTTTAACTTCAGGAAAGCGTTTCCCGCCAATTGACGGTTTCCTTTCAATTCTTCACCGGTGGTAATCGTGTTAATTCTGCAACATGAACGTTTCGTACTCCAGGCGGTTGAATTTATGCGAGAGGATAAAGAGGCTGAGAAACGCGGATAACGTTACCGAGGCGGCAAATCCATAACCGAAGGTTTCCGCGCCCAGGTGCAATGTGGCAAAGGTGAACAGCAGGTTCGTGATAAAGAAACATGCAGTAATGATCAGCACCTCGCGGCGAGCGTCAAGATAGAACAGCACGTTGAGTATCGCCATCAACAGCACCTGTACACTGACTGCAACGACGTCGATATAGAACAAATGTATATATAGCGGGGAAATACCTACTGCGTGCAGCAGCTCCCTGCCCCATAACAGGCACAGCATGACCGTCAGCCCCTGTACTTTGAAGATCTCGTAGATTCCCTGCCGGGCGGCGTACACCATCTGGTCCCGTCTATATTCAATATGCATAAGTGTATCGCCCTCCCGGACTGCGCGGTAAAAGCGCTCATGCTGTTGCGCGAAATCAGCCTCCATGCTTACCAGAAATACGGCCATGCCGGGCAAAATGAACAGATAGGCCAGAAAAATGGGAAGATCGTAAATAATGGAAGCACGCAAGGGACCGATGACTGCCTCGGAAGTATGCGGCACAAACCAGAATATGAACTTATCGACCCAGACGGCCAGATAATAAAGGGTACCGACAGCAAATAAACTATAGAAACTCCTGCGTTGGTTGAGAAAATCAAACTTGAGCAACGAGTTCCCGGGATATTCGCGGACAATATGGCGCAGGAATGAAAACAGCAGGTAGGCGTGCCCGGTCAGCACGCCCAGCAATAGCCCATTCAATTCCCAAGGCGACACCACAAGCGCTACCGCGATGCCAAGCAAATAACCTTTTCCCAATGTCCGGACTATGCGGCGATAGGCCTTCATTCCTGATAGAAAAATAAGGGTGATCCAAGCGCCGCTCAGCACGACAAAATTGCTCAGCAATAACAAGTTCTGGAAAAATGGTCCGGTAAAAAACCAGAAAATGGCAGGCGCGGCCCATAGGAAACCGCCCCCCATGGTAATCGTAAGGACGCCAAACAAGTTGGGTAACACCTCAGCCTGGGCGCTCGCATAAGCCCGATCCGCAACAAAGCGCGTAAACATCAACTGCATGCCGCCGGTCCAGATTAATGAAGTCGCCATAAGGTAGGTTACGCAGATCTGGAAGGCATTGACTTCCCGCTGGGCGACCCCCAGCGCGACGGCAAGAATGCCGATCATCATGATGCTCAGAATAGATATTACCCACGGACCGCCGCTAACCAGACCCGCGTAGCCGTATGCGCGCAATACCGACCAATAGCTGTCGCGCTCGAGCATTTTGCGAATCTCAAAACCTATACCACCCATATTCAACCTAAATCCAATAGTTGGACGAGGGGAAGTGTACGGTTTTTGGGGTGCAGGGCAAGGCGCAACGACGCGGAATACGACCGCGCAGGGCGGAGCAGTGCCTTCCGCAGGAAGGTGCGACCCCGAAGCGGAATGCGGACGCCCCCTTGCGTGTGGAACGCGATCGCAGCATCCCCGACGCTGCCCAATCCCCGCTTCGCGGGGCCCCTCGGGCGACGCTTCGGGGCGTCGTTCCATTCCAAGAAGTTGCAACGCAGCCATGTGCCCCAAAAACTGTGCAATTCACCCCGTAGTGCCCTCACCCGGGAGGTGAGCGTTAAATAATGCGAAATATTGTTATTAATCATAACACTGATCTATCAAATGAGCGGTCAACTACCGGATTTAGGTTCAAGCCACTTTCACGGGTTGTTTAGCTGAATCCGGCACCGAATCCAATGCTTTCGCATAAAGATTCCGATAGGATGAGAACATCAACTTGTCGTCATAGTAGCGCTTCACTCGCTCAAGCCCAGCCTGTTGTGCCGCGTGCCATCGCGCGGTGTTATTGAGCAGTTCAAGCGCCGCTTTCGCCGTTCCCTCGGGATCGGCGATGAAAACCACGCTTCCCGCCGCGCCGAGAGCGCGGTCTTCCTCGCTGTTTCCCTCGATAAGCTCGCGGCATGAGCCTACATCGGTGGCAACACACGGAACACCACTGGCAAACGCCTCCAGTACGACCAGGGGTAACGCTTCGCTGATTGAGGTCAATACCATCAGGCCCAGTTGCGGAAGAATTTCAAGCACGTTTTGAAAGCCCATGAATTTGACATGATTTTGCAGCCCGAGGCTTGATGCCAGTTCTTTGCACTCATTCACATAGGACGGGTCTTCATCTTCCGGGCCGGCAATCCATCCTTCCGCATCGGGCCGTTCATTGACCAGCATGCGTAACGTCCGAATGAAGGTCTTGATGTCCTTGATGGGCACCACCCGCCCGATCAATCCCAGCACCGGCGGAATTTTTTCAGGTCGTTTTTCAAACGCGACCCGATAGCGCTGCAGATCGATCCCGTTAGTAATGACAAGCGTTTTTTCCGCCGCTGCCCCATCCGCGATCTGCCTCAGGCGATTGCCCTCGTACAGGCTGACAATGGGCGATGCTTGCGCGTAGGCCATGCGGCCGATCTGTTCATAAAATCTTATCCAGAGGCCACGGATATATCCCATTTCATCATGCAGGGTATTACATACATCGTCATTGTGATCCTGGATCCATGTGGCTTGTGCCAGATCGATCTTCCGCTCCTTCGTATAGATACCGTGCTCAGTCAGCACAAAGGGAATATTGCGGCGCAGGCGAATCATCGCACCCAGCAATCCCGCATACCCTGTCGAGATGGCGTGTACAGCGCGTACGGGTGGCAGCCCGGCGGCGATATCCGCCAGCACGAACAGAGGCGCGTGCATGGCGCGTATTGCCCAGAAATAGGCAACAAACGAGGGCTCCGTGCAACGCTCGCGGTACTGGCGGGTGATGTAATCCCATGAAGCTTCGCTATAGAGAAAATCCTCGTGGCTGATGCCACCGGCGGAACCCAGGCGAGAAAACGCTTTTGTCATTTTCTCACCTGGTATTGTCAACGACTGGCGCATGTGCGCATGCAGCTCGTCCATTTCCGAGAAAGCCGTGCGGTCGCCTTTGCATGCAATCGGTTTAAGCCGCTTATCCTGGTGCAGCAAATAATGTGTTTCCACGTGCGTTACATTGGGCGGGAATTGATACTGCGCGGGGCCGTACATTTTCCTTTCGCCGCCGATAAAAATAACGGCAAATTTGATTTCCGGCAAACCGGCGATGATCTGGTGTACCCATGAGGATACGCCACCCCGAACGTACGGGTAGGTACCTTCCAGTAACAGGGCAATATCGGCCACCGGACCTGCCGCCGATCCTGCTACCGTCCCGGCTGCCTTGGCTCGAACGATGTCATTCATTTGTTCCACCACGCCCTTACCAAAGCCAGTTCGTGCCCTCTCTCGCCGGACCGCGTCAGTGCCGATAAATAAACCTTCACTTCCGAGAATCTTCGCTCACTGAAGGCTATTTCGGCAAGCCACGGCAGGATTTTCTGCTCATCCGTTCCCCCGGCTCGTGCGTTGGCGAATGCCTCTCCAGCGAGCGCGAGATCACCTGATTCCAGCAAAATCCGCCCGTACAAAAGCCAGCTATCCGCATCTGACATAACGGATGCGCCTGCTTTATCCGCCACATCCGGTACAGTTGCCCCGCCAGCCGATGATTCATCGCCTGGGGAGGCGAGTACAGCTTCCGCAAGTACAGCTTCCATATGGCGTCGCGCGGTTTGCAGCCAATGCTGCTTCACGGCCCCTTGTGCCAGACGGTGATATACCAGTTCCCAACACAAAGCAGCAATCGCTTTATGGCAGGCATTGCGCATGCGCACCGGAACGTCCGGCAGTCCTTCGGTCAGAACCAAAATATGGTTGGTCAGATTTTTTTCGCTACTGTCTCTCATGGCGTAAGCCAGCAGTCGCACATCATCGACAGGATCGCACGTTGCCTTCGACCAGATTGTCATGGCTTCGCGTGGCGCCATATGCCGCGTTGCCATCACCGCCTTCAGTCGCTTCAACGGCCGCCCGGCAAAATGCACAATCTGGCGCAACGCGCCCTGGCTGTAGGGTGGTGTCGGGAAAATGACAGGCGGCGAAAACGGCAGCTCAGGCAAGGCAACGATCTTTACATTGTGGGAAGAACGGCTGCGCGGGCGTTGTAAAGCGCTGGTGATGCTCCACAGTATGCCAAGCGCACCGAGGACCGGTAAAATCCATATAAAGGCAACCAGAAAACTCAGGCTTCTTCTCGCGGGCAACTTGTAACGGCGCGGCAGCAATTGCCAGAAGCCCCGGGCAAGAAAATAGGATGAAACAGAGTGGGATAACACCGCCGCCAGCACTATCCAGTTCGCCGCCCAGGCCGCTATCCAATCGCTGGCACTCAACCAGAGCAGTAAGTCGGCCAGTACCTCGGCTGCCACTCCCCATCGCATGGACGGCCGATACATCAGTGCGGCTCCAAAGAACGAATCGTTTGCGGATCGATATCGTTAATGGCTATCAGCTCGCTGGTTACTCTTCCAAGAATATCATCCACCCGCTGCATCCATGCTCGCGCGTTCGCGGTATCGGTCAAGGGGAGCAGAAGCCAGATGACCGGTTTTTCCTCATCTTTAGCCATACACATCAGGTCGACAGCGCGGACCGAAGACCGCAGTTGCCCGTAAACGTTCAGGATATCGACGGGAGCGCCCGACAACCTCAGGAGCGTTGCATCGAGCTTGAATCTTAAAAAATCCTGATGCACACGCTCAAACGAAGCAATAAAGCGTCCGGTAGAAGAATCGGCTGTACCAAAACGAAGATGGTCGACACCATGCGCCACAAGAACCGCAATAAGTCTTAAATTATTTTCTTGAAAAGCAAAGAACGGCATGGATCTAACCACCAGCATTGCATGAATTTCGCCGGTCGAGTCAGCCAGAGGAATAGCGGCCAATAACTGGTTCTGATCCATGGCGTATTCGCTTATAAGGTTTACCGCCGCCAGCTCGCCGCTTTCGAGCGCGCTCGTCACCACGGGGTCATCGTCGCTTATCGAAAAATTTCCACCGATACACGCCAGAATTCTGCCCGTATCGATCCGGTCGGCCGCTATCCCAACTATACAGGCTTGCGTCAGCGCACCATATTCTGCTATGAACTCGATAAGCCGCTGTAACGAAGATGCATTCAGCCCATCAATACCATCGAGCGTCGATTGCAAGTTCATGATGCCTTCACGCAATGAAGATCCACTATTAGCGACAGTTTGCTCCAGGCGGTCGTGCGACAGGCGTAACAGTTGATAACTGCGTGTAAATTCCTCCAGGCGTTCCGCGCGATATTGGTAGGCGCCTTCCAGCCGATGTAACCGGCGTCCCCACATATCGCGAAACTCTCCCGCCACCATCGCCACGACAACAACGCCGATTGCCCATGGAAGTGGAAAACCGGCCGCAATTTGCCACTGCTGATTGATAGCCACCCCTAATAATGCCAATATAAGCAAAGCACTGACAAAACCATAGACGAATCCATACCGTAACCCAGCCAGCAAAGGAGCGAGGAGCGGCCACGGAAACCCGCCATTCAGCCGGAAAGGATCATGCTGCTGGGTAATGAATGATGCCGCGATCACAATCGCGGTCAGTACAAATGTCTCGAACCAACCACCCCAGACCGACACAGGCGTATTGACATCGATAACTTCAATACCTTCCAGCCAAGGTTTTTTCATGGCTTGGCAGGCTCTTTATCTGAACGGGGTGTCATCTGTAATTCACGGATTTTCGCCAAGGTTTCACGACATACCTCCAATTCTGCATTTAAAGAGCTTTGATTAGGCGCTGCTTCTCCGGCGAGCCATCGATTGGCGCGGTCAACGTCATCTATGGATAACGGTAATATTTTCGGGGAAGAAGGCGCCCCGGGCCGCTGCTCCAGATGAGTGGAAATTGCAGATAACTGTGCGGAAACAGCCGGATGATCTTTATTTTTTACCGTATCGGCGAATGCTTCCCATGCTGGCGTTTGAAGGCGCTCGCGCTGACGCCGCAGCGCAAAATAACGCGCGTTGTCCAGCGCTTTTGTAAAACCCCAGCGCTCGCGCATCGATTGCCATTTTTCCAGGTTATCCGCATTCCCGGACTGCGCCAGCGGATCTTTCAGTCCACGAAAGTAATCTGCCAGGCGTGGAGGATATTCCACTTCGGTTTGGGCGAAACGCTGTGAAGCAAACATTTGCAAGGCGCTGAAGCGGACCTGGTTTGCGTTGGCGAGGCAATCTGACCATTCCATATTATCGGCTAATGTCAATGTCCACAAAAAATCCCGCGGCCTCGTCTCTAACGATCTCAAATACCGCGCCGCTGCCTGAACGGGTTTGCCCAGAGTGTGCTCTGCCGCTGCCAGGGCTTCGGTCAAGGGCGGGTTTACCACCGATTGATTCCCAGATGGGTTACGGTACGGTTGAACGACAACCTCAAGCAATGCCTGATCCATTTTTTTGTCGGACAATAACAGCCAGATCATTGCCTCCGTAACTTCAGGATCAGGACCTCGCAGTCGCAAGAGCTCCCGCAATGCCTGGCGCGCTGCGTCTCGCTCTCCGCTTGCCATTTTCCGCATGGATCGGAAATACCAGTAATCTGGCGCTTGCGCTATCGAAGGCAGTGGTTCGGCCAGCGAGAGCCATTGATCGAGCTCTTCCAGATTTTTTCGCTTCCATGAAAAACGCATGAGTCGCTGCAAATCTTCTATACGCTGCAGCCGATCCCATCCATAACGTGCAAGTTGCTCACCTTTTTTATCGTCGCGATGACGTGCCGCCAGACGTTGCAGGTGTTCGAGTATATCCACATCGTTTGGCCGAAGCGCCAGTGCCTTTTCGTAAGCTTTGCTTGCATAGGTATCCTGGCCCAACTGCGTAGAGACTCTAGCCAGCAATAACCAGTACTCTTCAGCATACGCTGGGTCAGGGGACTTGATTCCACGAAGCAGTAGCTCGAAGCTTTTTTGCGTTTCCCCCGCTTCTTCATATACCCGAGCCAGCGCCAACTGTTGCTGTCCATTTCGCGTATCGGGCATTTCCTCATACACCTTGAGCGCCGCGCGAGGCTTACCCTGGAGAATCAATAAATCCGCCAATGCTTTCATTGTTGGCGGAGGATTATCAAAGCGCTCTGCATGCCGCCGCAATTGCTGTTCCACATGTGAAGGCTGGGCAATGCTGAGGCCAGCCTTGACGTAAGCCTCTGTTTCGGCAGTGGCAAGCCTGCGGCGCAGCATGATGGCCTCGATCAATTTTACCAGCGTGTCGTAATCCGGTTTCGCCTGCGCAAGTGCAAATGCTCGCGTCTCCGCCTCGTTATCCGCCTTATGAAGCGCGAAAGACAACCATAGAGCCAGCGCGTCGTCGGATTGCCCATTCCAGTCATAAATATGGGCAAGCAAACGGTGGCGATCGCTGCCGACGACCAGGGATGACCGCAACATTGCCGCGCGGGAGAGACTTTCGTCCAACATACCCATCGAAATTTGCAATCGTATAACACGTTCGGCTAGCACGCGGTCTCCCGGCGATAATTCGCTCGATTTTTTCAGCCAGGTCAACGCATGTTCGCGATCTGCAAGCGGTTCGGCGATATTGGCGCCCAGCAACAAAAGCTCCGCATCGCCCTTGACACTGTCAGGGCTGGAAGCACCGCCGTTCAGGACTTGCACCGCGGCCTTCAAAGCCTCACGATCGATGCCCGCCTGAAGATAGGCGCGCAAGCAGGATTTCGCAATTTCCTTTTTCTTCGCGGGCATTTGTTCAATCACAAATGCTTTGCACAGATCGCGTGCGGCCAACCTGGGCTGATTTGCTGCTATGCGCTGCTTTGCGGCGAAAACAAGCCAACGCGCTTTCCTTTCGCCAGATTCATTTCGACGGACATGCAATTGCTCGAAAATTTCCGCCAATACTGAGGGCTCGCCAAACTGCTCCGCCAAGACAACCACTTGGTTCAGTTCGGCTTCATTATGCGAAATGCGTAATAGTGAAGGGATGAGTTCAGCAATGCGGGTCCGCAACGACGCTTCGACATCCTTGGCGGGATGCCGGTAAAGCTGCTGCAGCGAGAGTTTCAGCTCCGCCATGCGAATTTCATAGGTCAGCTTCGATTCCGGAGCGCGTCGCAAAGGATCGATAGCAAGGACAGCCTCGTCAGTCATGCCCGCCTCTGTCAGCACCTGAACGAACGACAAGCGCAATGGAGCGTTCTCGGGGTCCGACTGGACAAGAACGCGAAGGTAAGCGACTGACAAGGCGTCTTTTGCCGATAGATTGGCTGGGTCCCTGAACGCAGGCTGCCGGGGAAACAAAACCCAGAAAGCAATCAGCAATACCGCGCTCAGGAACATTAGCGCGGGTGCATTTAGCAAGGATTCTCGCTGCGTTTCAACACTCAAGCTGAAATTCCCCGGATGCGTTGTCCGCGGATACCACATATAAGGAATGCGAGCCCTCACGACGCGGGGTCAATGGCTTGCCACCCATGCTCAACGCGCACGATATCGGCACACTGACAGCCAGCTCTCCGCGTGCTTCAAACAATAGCGTAGCTGAACCATCGGAATTGACATGCCAGGATTTCAGCGGCGCACCGGCCTCTATCAACCGCAAGGCTGAATTTGCATCTCGCTTGCTGCGCCTCTGGCTGAGGACGGCATAATTGCGTGCCAGATAAATATAACGGTCCGCATTTCGTTCCGAATACCCGACAATATCGGCCGATATTTCCGGTTTCATTTCCGAGGCAGGTACTCGTACCGTCCTGAGCGCATCTCCAAACAGCATCCAATCACCTTCAAGATCGCGCGCAATGCTCGCTGTTTGAAAAGCGCTCACGCGCTGAACGTATTCGTCGACCCAGATGCCAAGCACATTCTCTTTACGCTGCTCATCGGCCAACTGATCCAGAAGCTCCGCTCCCCGCGCGTGCAATAGCGCATCAGCATTGATCGATATGGATGAAACACGCAACCGCCGTCCCACATCGAGAGCATCGAGCTGCCGGTTCCAATCGCTGACCCTGCCGAAATTGAGCGCTTCCCCATACCAGAGTTGCGCAAACAACGGCTCGGCAGTCAATGGCGTCAACACTTGCGTGCCCCATTCGGTCGGACGCAGCGCCGGGGAAAGATCGGCGAAAGATAACGATCCGCTCTGCCAGCGCAGGCCGCCTCCACCATAATTGGGCAGGCTTTCTTTTTTGGCCGCTGCCAAAGCTGCTGGTCCTGGCTTGCCATCGCCAGACCAGATAAGCAACAGCGGGGAACTGGGCGCAACCGATTGCAGGAACGGGATGGTCCCCGCGATTTCACGCGTTATGTCGGCCGCATACCTTTCCATGAACACGCTATAGCGGTAAGGCTGCTGATCGGCATCCGTCTTCCCCTCGAACACCCCCCAATAAAAAGGATGGCTGTATGTGTGGCTCGCCAATCGAACCTGCGGCATCGCAGCCAACTGCCGCAATTTGCTACGCTGATCTTCACTGCTCACTTCTGCTTCTATTACACCCAGCGTTAGCGGCGCGCTGTTTTTTTCGATCCATGCTCGAAGCCGGCCGATTGCTTCAACGCCATACTCGTCTTTAGCAAACAGGCGGTCGCCGCGCACTTCGATAATACCCAGGCGGCGTCCGTTTTCCGTCGTCATATCGAACACTGGCTGCATCGGCAGACGCAACGCAGCCTGAAAAAAAGAAAAAGGATCCAGCAGCCATTCACGGCGGCCCGATGCGTTTTCGCTTAAAATGTGAGGGTGTAACGCATACCCTCCCCACGTGCCGACGGAGACCGGATGAAATAGCTGGTCCCCATCGCTCAATGTCAACCACGCCTGGTTGCGCTCGCGAACACGAACGCCAGGCGTACCGCTTCCCACTACCGGCGCCGTACTCGGCCGGCCCAGACGCTCGTTGACGTCGCCAAGCTTGAGCATGCTGGTGGTGGGTTGCAGTTCTCCCTGATAGTCGATCAGATCGCGGCAGGCGATCCCTGCCGGCAAATTACCCATGAATACCACCGGCAAGTCGGCGTCAACTTCTGTTTTCAACCGCGCGCATACGTTCTCATAGCGGCCCGTACCGTCCGCGCTGTCTTCGCCCAGCCATGCGATGACCCCGGCATAACGGCCTACGAGGGGTTCGATAGGCAAAGGAAGTTGATCGACATACCAATAGTCCAGCGCAAGGCCAAGATATTCCAGCGGCATGGCTGCATGCTTGAATAGCTCATGATCCATCTGTTGCGCGGGCGTGCCGTTAATGACTGCGAGTAATTTGCGCGGAGCCAGGCGCAGGCGGCCCTGCCCCAGCCAAGTCAGGTCGCCATTGGCGACCCACGGCATGAATCCGAGCTTGACAATCTGACGCGCTGTTTTTTCGGCTTCAACCCAGTTGCCCGGTTCGACGTAATCGAGCACGGTAATCGGTACTTTAAATTCGTTTTGCGCACGCTTGAGCTGGTTGAGAAGCCATTCCCGATTTTCTTCCTTGGTGGGTGCATGCTTGCCCGTCACAGGATCAAAGCCGTGAAAAAGAGATTCGGCTACCATGCCATCCGCGTATTGGCTGGCGCGGTCCAGCACTTCAAAACCCCGATTGAGGATCAGCTTGCAGCCAGGAAAGCGGCGCTTTACCTCTGCAAGCAATGCAACCAGTCCTTTTTCCTGTTCCTCGCGCTGCTTGCCTTCACTGGTCACAATCAGATAGCTGTCGACGGTATCGAGGAAAAACGCGCGGTACCCATCCTGCCACAGGCGGCCAAAATGGTGCTCCAGCAAATATTCGTGCCAGGCGGGATCGTTCATGTTCATCACCAGGCTATTCCATGCCGGGTTGACGCCGATCGACCATTTCGTTTTGATGCGCCCCATGTCCTCGCTATTGCGTGCAATCTCACCGAATGAAACATAAGCAAATATCAGTGAATTCAGATTCAGCAATGCTGTTTTCTCGTGCGGCAAAATCTGGCTTGGTTGTATGACGATCTGGTCAAAATGGCGCAAATCCTCCACCGGCGGCCGACTGCCATAATAAAAAGCAATGTCGCGCTGCTCGAGCACATCAGCGAATACCGCAGATGTCATTAACAGAAACGGCAGCAAAAACTGCCAGATGCAGAAACGGAAAGATAACATTTCGCTGTTGAGCATTTAAGTCCCTTTGCTAGCGTTAGGGGAACAAGTAAAAACGAAACAGAGCTGATCTGTAACAGTCGATCTGTTCCACCTGCTAGCAGCTTTGATGCTGGCTGAGCCTTGACAACACTGGGTTCGGTGAGGCGGTTAGCAAAACTTGTTGAGATATCCTTGCAGATCTGGATACCCTTTGCTGGATGAGCTCCTGGCATTCCCCGACGGGAATGATTTGATGGTGTTACCTTGGCGACCAAATTGCCGGGCGTTTCCGCTTGGCAGTCCTGCCAGGAATGCCCCCTGTGCGGTGTGGCAACAGGCCTTTATCGGTTCGCTGCCCGTAAAAAAAGCCCATAAAGACATCAAATGCCGGGGCAGCAGGCCCCACTCAACCCTCCGCAACATTTCATAGCGGGACCCGGTTGCATGATGATGAAAAAAAACCTCCATAAAGTTGTCCCGTTCATTAGCTTAGTGGATAAGGTAGCGGCGTGACCTCCAGCGATGGGCCAGCCAGCGATTTCCAGTGAACCACTGCGGCCTCGACACTACTTGTCTGAATGACCGCCAGCACGTCGAAGCCGCCATCAGGGGAAGGTGATGCGTTGACTACCATGCCTATGGATTGTTCCCCCATATCAGCACCGAATAGCTCGTCTCCGGCCTCAACCGGGTTTTCGGATACCCTCGGCCGGATATTCGCCAGATACATGCGACGTTTGATTTTACCTAAATATTGACTGCGAGCCACGATTTCCTGGCCGGGATAGCAACCTTTTTGAAAACTCACTCCGCCGATGGCCTCCAGATTTGCCATTTGCGGCACGAACTGCTCCTGAGTGGCGGGAGTAATGATGGGAATACCGGCTTTGATTTCCAGCCAGTCCCAACAGGACGCACCCACCGGTATGGCATCCTTGCTCAAACCTTCCCATATTGCCGGCGCCTTCTCCGGCGCGACGACCAGTTCAAATCGATTCTGCGCAAGGCGAATGATGCTCGCCGATTCGCCTTGAATCACGCCGAGACGAGAAGCGGGAATCTGCCCCAGATTTTTCCGCACCAACGCCTCGGCATCGTCCCCCGCCACGCCCAAACGAATCTGAATATCGCTGGTGTCGCCAAGCTTTACTTTGGCGCGCAACACATACATGGCCAAACGCTTCTGTATGCCTGGCCCCAGTTCTGCGGGCAATTGCATGACGTAACCGCCGCCATTGCTGCTACTCTGGCTCCAGATCAGAAAACTTGCCAGTAACCTGCCTTTCGGATTGCAATAGCCTCCATAAAGAGCAGCGGAAGCATTGACCTGGTTCACGTCGCAACTCAACTGCCCCTGCAGGAAAGATTGCGCATCCTCCCCCGAGAATTGGATCAGGCCAAAGTGTGAGAGGTCGCTTACTACCGTAGCGGAACGGGTACTCTCAAGTTCGGCGGCGTTATGGCCATAGTCGACGACGCGGCCATCCTGGATAATGGCGCCACGGTTGCGCAAATATGCTTGCCAGATAAGGTTCATACAGAACGATGTATGGCTATGGAAAGTATTAATTATAAAGCATACGCTGCGGATGAGCGGCAAATCGCCAGGAATGAGATAATTCGACCATGGCTGACTTCGTGCCTCTGTCTCTTCCCCCGCTACTGGTTGTCCGGCTCAAACCCTCCAGGCGCCTTGCCGTAATGCTGAGCTTCGCTCATTTCGCGGCGATCGGCCTGCTATGGCCGCTGATATTGCCCGCATCAGCCAAACTGACGGGTTCCGCCATGCTGATCTTCAGCCTTGTTTTCTACCTGAGGCGTTACGCTTTGTTACGCTCGCCAGATTCGGTAATGAATATCGAATTATCAGAAGAAATGATTTGCACGCTTGAAACACGTCGCGGCGACCGCATCGTTTGTGCACTCCTCGGCAGCAGCTTTGTCGCGCCTTATCTGACGTTGCTCGAACTAAAGCCGCTAAAGCGCCAGGAATACACAGAATTACCTTTCCCTCCAAACCACCCGAAACGACGGCGAGGATTTTTCGCGCGCAGCATTGTGATTCTACCGGACGGAATAGATGCCGAACAGTTCAGGCAGCTGCGAGTGCTGCTGCGGTGGAAATGGAAAGATCCGAAGGAAAAAAACCTGACAGGCCCAGGTTGAGGTATATCGTTCCAATATGTGCCGAGCATGCTATATTCAACTGAGTACCCAGGCATAGTCCCAGACGGCTCGGGTACCGTCAAATATTGGCGCTACCATTGAACCGGCATTTCCAGAAATTTCCATTTTAATAAAGCAAAAGCTACGGCTTGAGCCAATCCAAAAAAATCGGGCCGAGCATCATCCGATACACTGGTTTTAAGCGCGGCGACTAGAAAAATACCAGCGAGGCGCTGCCGCTCAGACGTGTTACCGTGTAAAAATCTCGTTGTCCGCTTATTGATATGACCGAGAACTTGTGTATGGTCGTTATACCGAAAGTCTTGACGGGTACCGTCTGCTCTCCCGGTATCTGCACATGCGGCAGCAGGATGCTGAAAGTAGTTCCACCGGTATCGACAGTCATGCGGATGGTCACACTGACAAGGATGCCGACTTCGGTCTCGACACTACGAATCTCTTCTCCGCTAAAGCTGAGCGTCTGCTGCCGGTCCTGGTAGGTGAAACGCGGCTTTCCGTCAAAGCTGGTGGTTGAATATGTAACATGGAGATGCTTACCGCTGAGTTGATACTGGTTTGGGATCTGGGTGGCAGGCTGGTCCGGTTGCATGGATAACTCCTTCATTAAAGTTAATCTCGCAAGACGACGATAATAGGCCGCATTAAAGAGGAGGATTAGCTTATCAATATGCAGCGTAAAGGCGCTGGCTAGAGACGCTGGCTTTGCCAACTCCCACTGATAATATAGATCACGGCACTCAAAAAGCAAGAAACGAAAAAAGATCAACGAATCGAGAATGAGCCAGTGATACAGGTAACGCCGGTACAGTATCACTTTCAATTGCTCTGGATCTGCTCGAAAATTCCACCCTTGGGAAATGCATTTTCTGTGCCTTCTGCCAGCCGCCAAAAACATCGTCGATGGTGAACAGCTCCAGGCGAGGGAACCGGTTCGCGTATCCGGCGCTCACATGCTCATCGCGGGGGCGAAAAAAATGCTTGCTTACAATGTCCTGAGGCAAGGGAGTATAGAGATAGTTAATGTAGGCGGCAGCCACACCGTGCCCTCCGTCCATATCGCCCGAGACAAGACTCATAGTGGGCTCAGCCACTATCGACGATGACGGCAGATGAGTACGGGAAACTGCTCGGATCGCGTACCAGACTGGTGTCGTTCTCGCAGGTTCCAAACGCACTCGGTACCGTAAAGCCGGCCTGCGCCAGATGATTGAAATGGCTCACCGTGTCGGGGCTCGCGTACGGGTGGATGGTGCGGCGGCACGGGTAAAATCGCGACACCGTGCGTCCATCGCTGGCACTATGCAACACTTATGCGGATATCGATGTGCTGGTAGCGCCGCTGAACCGTCTGTACAGCGGCCGCTATAATTATTAAGCCAGCTTTTTAAAAGAGAAGTGAGTAAGTCTGCCTCATGTCAGAATATGAGGGGAAGGCTTCATCATTACGTGCGTTTGAGCAATGGCAGAATGACAATATGAGTTTAATAACATGAACTTTCAGCAACTGCGCATCATCCACGAAACGGTCCGGCAGAACTACAATCTAACCGAAGCGGCAAACGCCCTGTTTACTTCGCAATCCGGGGTCAGCAAGCATATAAAAGATCTGGAAGATGAACTGGGCGTCGAGCTGTTCATACGCAAGGGGAAACGACTGCTCGGATTGACCGATCCGGGGAAGGAACTGGTGAAGATAGTCGAACGCATCCTGCTCGATGCCAAGAACGTCAAACGTCTAGCTGAGCAATTCAGCAACCGGAAGCAAGGGCGGCTAACCATTGCAACTACGCATACTCAGGCGCAGTATGCCTTGCCACCGGTGGTGACCCAATTCAAAAAGGCGTTTCCACAGGTGCATCTCGTCCTGCATCAGGCCAGCCCCGGCGAGATCGTATCGATGTTGCTCGACGGCCATGCAGATATCGGCATTGCCACTGAGGCACTGCAGAGCGTTTCGGAGTTGGCGTCCTTTCCCTATTACTCCTGGCATCACGCCGTCATTGTGCCGCACGGGCATCCATTAGAATCTGTCTCTCTCCTTACCCTTGAGGCAATTGCCGAGTTTCCAGTCATCACTTACCACGAAGGTTTCACCGGGCGAACAGGGATCGACCAGACATTTGCAAAGGCAGGATTGTTACTCGATATCGCTATGTCGGCACTGGACGCCGACGTCATCAAGACCTACGTCGAACTCGGGCTGGGAGTGGGCATTGTCGCCTCCATGGCATTCAACCCGGCGCGGGATGCGAAGCTCAATCTGCTCGATAGCTCGCACCTGTTCGAAAAAAATACGACCAATATCTCCGTGCGGCGCGGCCATTACCTGCGCGGCTATGCTTACCGCTTTATCGAGCTTTGCCTGCCATCGCTGACGGAGGCGGCTATTCGCACAGGCGTAAAGCCCGAGGTGGATGTAGAGCTTGGCACATGAACTGAACCGCCTGCTTCGTACCCCCGGTCTCCATTACATAACTTCAATCATAACCGTTGCTCCAGTCATTTCATTTTGCAGGAATGGTGCAGTGCGGGCGTGACATACGCCAAAACAAATTTACACGTCACCTCCCAGGAATCCGCCGCTTTGATGATTCCATAGCCGCGCGTAAAGGCCGTTGAGCGTTATGAGGCTTTGATGGTGGCCTTCTTCTACAATACGACCCTTATCTATCACGATCAGGCGATCCATCGCAGCGATAGTTGACAAGCGATGGGCGATTGCGATCACTGTCTTGCCTTGCATCAGTCGATACAAGCTGGACTGAATGGCTAATTCCACCTCGGAGTCCAGAGCGCTGGTCGCTTCATCGAGCAGGAGGATCGGCGCATCTTTCAGCATGGCACGAGCTATCGCAATCCGCTGGCGTTGACCACCCGAAAGCTTTATCCCCCGCTCGCCCACATGCGCATCATAGCCTTTACGCCCCATGGGGTCGGTCAGCCCGGCTATAAAATCGTGTGCTTCGGCTCTTTTCGCAGCGGCGATCATATTCTCATCGCTCGCATCCGGCAGCCCGTATGAAATGTTATCCCTTACTGAGCGATGCATGAGTGAGGTATCCTGCGTGACCATGCCGATGTTGGCGCGCAAACTGTTTTGGGTAACATATTTAATATCCTGTCCATCGATCAATATGCGCCCCTGCTCGATATCATAAAATCTGAGCAGCAGGTTTACGAGCGTAGATTTACCTGCGCCTGAACGTCCAACCAGTCCAATTTTTTCACCCGGCTTGATATGTAACGAGAGGCGATCTATTACGGGTGTATCTCCTCCATAACAGAAGAGCACTTCCTCAAACTTGATATCAGCATTATTGATCCGCAACGGTTTTGCGTCAGGATAATCGGTTACCAGGTGCGCGCGGGATAAGGTATTGATACCATCTCTCACAGTGCCGACATGTTCGAATAGCGAAGCCATTTCCCACATGACCCAATGAGACATGCCGTTGAGCCGTAGCGACATTGCACCGACGACAGCAACCGCGCCGACGCCTATTTCACCCTTAGTCCATAACAACAACGCCACGCCAACCGCACTGATGATAAGCGCCGCGCCCATGATCTGATTAACCGTCTCAAAGCTGCTGATCAATCGCATTTGGCTATGCACCGTTTTCAGAAACTCCTGCATAGCCGATCTCGCGTAGCTCGCTTCCCTGCCCGCATGAGAGAAGAGCTTGACCGTTGCAATATTGGTGTAGGCGTCGCTTATGCGTCCTGTCATGAGGGAACGTGCATCGGCCTGGGATTGAGAAACCCGGCTCATACGTGGAACAAAAAACCACAATGTGAAAATATAGAGGGTTAACCACGCCATGAAAGGCAGCAACATCCAGACATTGAAATTACCGACCACTGCAACCAGCGTAAAAAAGTAAATCGTTACGTAAACGAGGATGTCTCCCAGAATAAAACAGACGTCACGTAGGGCGAGAGCGGTTTGCATGACCTTGGCCGCTACGCGACCCGCAAATTCGTCCTGATAAAAATTCATGCTCTGATTTAGCATCAGCCGATGGAAATTCCAGCGTAGCCGCATCGGAAAATTTCCCCCTAATACCTGGTGTTTAATGAGATTTTGCAATCCGACCAATAAGGGGCTTGCCGCCAATATCCCGGCAAACAGGAGAAGCGTGTACCGTTCTTGTTGCCATAGCAGAGAAGGCGGGATTTCGCTGAGCCAGTCGACCACCTTCCCCAGTATTGCAAACAATATTGCCTCGAACGCGCCTATAAACGCGGTAAGCAGGGTCATCGCAACAAGATATCGTCTTACGCCATCTGTCGCTTCCCATACGAAAGATGAAAAGCGTTTTGGAGGAATTTTGTCCTGGGAATCTGGATAGGGATAAATCAGTTTTTCGAAGTAACTAAACATTTAACCTAAATCCGGTAGTTGACCGCTTATTTTATAGATCAGTGCTATGATTAATAACAATATTTCATATTATTTGACGCTCACCTTCCGGGTGAGGCCGCTACGGGATGAATTGCACAGTTTTTGCGGCACATGGCTTCGTTGCAACTCCTCGGAATGGAACGGCGCCCCGAAGCGTCGCCCGAGGGGCCCCGCGCAGCGGGGATCGGGCAGCGCAGGGGATGCCGCGATCGCGCTACACCCGCAAGGGGGCGCCCGCCTCCCGCTTCGGGGTCGCACCTTCCTGCGGAAGGCACTGCTCCGCCCTGCGCGGTCGCATTCCGCGTCGTTGCGCCTTGCCCTGCACCCCAAAAACCGTACACTTCACCACGTCCAACTACCGGATTTAGGTTTAAATCATCCAATAGCGGCTGTAACGGCAAAACCTCTGATTGCTAAAATGCATTAAATTTGATATTTGGCCGCCGCATGGCTACATTGAAATACGATTATGACCATCGCAGCCTGAAGCTGAAACAAAATATACAATAGCACCTATTCTCTAATGCGATATCCGATCAACGATCGCGGCGCCGTCCAGTCAGGCTGAATGGCATGCGGTCAAGGAAGTGAAATCTGGAGCATACATGCCTGGCGCCTATGCACATCTCACGCTGGTTAATCTGATCAGGGAACCGGTCCGGCTCGAAAGCCGCGGTTTAACGCCTGAAGCAATCGTTCCGGTACTGGATTACTTCCGGTTCTGCGAGCTTGGCGCGGTCAGCCCGGATTATCCTTATCTGGATCTCGCTCATCCCGATGCTTGTCAGTGGGCGGATAGAATGCATTATCAAAAAACCGGCGATATGATCAAAGCAGGAATTGATTTTATTAGAAAACTGAGCGGTGCATCGCAGCAGAAAACATTTGCCTGGCTGCTGGGATACACGAGCCATGTCGTAACAGATGTGACAATTCATCCCGTTATCGAGCTGAAAGTAGGCGAATATCAAAAGAACAAGGATAAGCATAGAATCTGCGAGATGCATCAGGATGCCTACATATTTCAGCGATTGAATATCGGTGAAATTGGTTTAGGCGAGCATCTGGATTCGGGAATCTGGGGATGCTGCGATAAACCCGACAGCGGAAAACTCGATCCCATAATCGTCATGACCTGGCAACGCATGCTTGAGACATGCTATCCCGACCCCTATCAGCGCAATTCCCCGATCATCGACAACTGGCATGGCGCATTCAAGTTCATCGTTGACAAAGCGGAAGAAGGAGGCGCGCTTCCCCCCTTTGCGCGACACGTCGCCGCGAACATCGGGTTGACCTATCCGGCTATAGCCGATCTCGACAATCAATATCTGAAGGGTTTGGCCACCCCTCTCGGTTCGATGGATTACGATCAGATTTTCGAACGGGCGATGGAAAACGTCCTTACCGCCTGGTCATATATTGCCGGTGCGGTGTTCACGAACGATGACAAGTACCAGACGGCATCCGTCAACTGGAATCTGGATACCGGAAGAGACGTTGACGGCAACTATGTCTATTGGAAGAGCCCCGCATGAGCAGAACCACTGCTGCCAGCGCCATTAGCGTTACGATTACGATTGGTTTCCTGGCGGCCTGCACTGTCAGCCAGCGAGGCCCCGATAGTGAGGAAATGTATGTCAAAGCCTCCGCACTGACAAAACTATCGGCCGCGGTAGAGTCGACGGTGCGCTACAAAAACCCCCCACCCGGCCTTGGCGACAGCGAATTGCTGGAACTCGCCACCCGGCACGATCCGGTGCTACTGGAAAATTTTCAAGGTTATAAGCTCAGGGTGCTGCGGCAGGAACGCCACTCGGTTGTACTCGTATGCGACGCGACCGGCACCCGTGCTCTTCTGGAAGATGCGGGCTGTTCCGGGCCGATGGATCACGAGCGCTGGATCGGAAAGACGGAGGCATGCGAGTTCTCCATCGATACGAAACAGGTTTGTGGCGCAAATTGATACTCATATTCATTTACGCCCAGCCAGAATCAATGGAATATATAGTCTCATGCGACATTCCGTTTCCTCTGCAAACGCCGGGCCTACGTTTCCAACCTGTTTGACCTGTTCGTTCATAAATCCAGTTTGACCACGAGGAGGATCAGAACCATGGCCGAACCCGCCATTCAAGACCGTGCTGCCGGCGCCATCATGGGCGCCTTTATCGGAGACGCTCTGGGCCTTGGCCCTCACTGGTACTATGACCTGGAGGAGCTTCACCGCGACTACGGCGACTGGATCACAACTTATACGGACCCCAAACCGGGCCGTTACCATGATGGCCTCAAGGCAGGTCAGTTGTCGCAGGCAGGCATTATTCTCAGGCTCATGCTCCGTTCTCTCGTCGAGCGAGGCGGCTATGACGAAGCAGATTTCTGCAAGCGCATGGATGAAGAGCTGTTTCCTTTGCTTGATGGTACTCCAGCGAACGGACCTGGCGGATATACAAGTCAGTCCATCCGCAATGCCTGGCGCAAGCGCGTCCAGCAGAAACTGCCCTGGGGGCAGACGGGTGGCCATGCCGATACTACCGAAGCCATCGAACGCACGCTCGCCTTAGCCGTCCGCTATGCGACTCAGCCTCACGAATTGGCGACAGCTATTTCCGACAATACCCGCCTTACCCAGATCGACGATGTCGTGCTTTCGATGACAGTCGCTTACGGGGCGGTGCTCAGCCTCCTGGTGCAAGGGCATAAGCTCGATAAAAACCTGTCCAGCAAGCTGATGCAATTAGTGAAGACGGGCGAACTGCCTTTTCATGCGGTAACGCAATCAGATTTGCAACCGCCCCGCCCCGGGGACCCGGACCCGCCCGTCGCCGGGCGGTTCGCATCACCTGATGCCCTGCTGACACCCTCGTATGTTTCCATCGCCGCCACGGACCCGGGAATCCAGATAGACCCTCCATGGAAAGTGTCACTTGTATACGGCATGCCTTGCGCCATCTATCACCAACTTCCCGCGGCCTACTACCTTACTGCCCGCTTCCCTCAGGATTTCGAATCCGCTGTGCTGCACGCCGTAAATGGCGGAGGGCAAAACCAGGCTCGCGCCATTTTGACTGGGGCGCTAGCTGGAGCCCAAGCCGGGCTGTCGGGCATCCCCCAGCGCTTCCTCGACGGCCTGGAAGAAGGCGAAACACTCAGGCAGCTTGCAGTGGACCTGGCCGCGCAAGCAGGCACACCGCATGCCCCGCCAGAGAGAGCAAAAAAGCAGTAGCCCGGAAAACGATCGGAGAGGTACGCCCGGAGTGTGTGAGTCGAATGGCTCCTCTAGAAGCGCATAAGGATTCCCTTTTGCTACACTGGAACAAACAATGCAAGGTATTGTTTTTTTCGTTCGCTTTGGCTTTGGCGGTGTAGATTCGATTTAAACCATGGAGGAGATAAATCATGAACTACGTTGATGGATTCGTTGTCGCCGTGCCTACGGTCAATCGGGAAATCTATCGGGAGCATGCCGCAAAGGCTGCCATAGTATTCAAGGAGTACGGCGCGCTGAACGTCGTCGAGTGTTGGGGTGATGACGTGCCCGAGGGCAAGCTGACGTCATTTCCGATGGCGGTCAAGTGCCAGGCGGACGAGACGGTGGTGTTCTCGTGGGTGACGTGGCCCTCGCGTCAAGTGCGCGATGAAGCCTGGAAGAAGGTAATGGTCGACCCGCGAATGCAGCCGGAGGCCAACTCAATGCCATTTGACGGCAAGCGTCTGATCTACGGTGGATTCGAGGTGCTGGTAGAGGCGTGACATAGCCGTTTTTAGTTTGTATTATGCGCTCTCTGCTACTTTAGGAACGACAATAACAGTGCTAAGTATGGTTCTACCTGCTCCCCGTAATTAGCTGCAAGGTGCAGTAGAATCCTCGCATGGCTGGGTGTTTCTGGAAGTATCAATGGCACTCTTCTGTCGAGCCAATCCGCTTGCAGCTTCGCTCACACTCGGCTAATCCTGTGTTGCGATAGAATCGGTAGCCCCGCGCTTTACTACCGTATCCTTCGCCTCCGGCAGCAGCTCCGGATAATCCCGGCTGTAGTGCAGACCACGGCTCTCATGCCGCAGCATGGCGCTTTGCACGATAAGGTCGGCGGTATCCACCAAATTTCGTAGTTCCAGCAGATCGCTGGTTACGCGAAAATTTGCGTAATACTCGTTGATTTCTTCGTGTAGAAGACTGATGCGGTTCTGTGCGCGTTGCAGACGTTTGGTAGTGCGGACAATACCAACGTAGCTCCACATGAAACGCCGCAATTCGTCCCAGTTGTGCGAGATGACGATCTCCTCATCTGCATTGGTAACACGGCTTTCGTCCCATTGCGGCAACTCAACGGCGGGCGCTGGCGTCTGCCCGATAATATCATTGGCTGCCGCCTGACCGAACACCAGGCACTCCAGCAGGGAGTTGCTTGCCAACCGATTGGCGCCATGCAGACCGGTATGGGCAGTTTCGCCGATCGCATAAAGATTATCCATGTCGGTTTTGCCCTTCCGATCGGTGAAAACGCCACCACAGGTGTAGTGAGCGGCGGGCACGACGGGAATGGGTTGCAAGGTGATATCGATGCCGAATTCCAGGCAGCGTTTATAAATGTTGGGGAAGTGCTCTTTCAGGAATTTGGCCGGCTTGTGGGATATATCGAGATAAACGCAATCGAGTCCGCGTTTTTTCATTTCAAAATCGATTGCACGGGCGACAATATCCCGCGGCGCGAGCTCCGCGCGTTCATCGTGCCAGGGCATGAACCGCGAGCCATCGGGAAGCTTCAGCAAACCGCCTTCGCCACGTACCGCCTCACTGATGAGAAATGATTTGGCATGAGGGTGATAAAGGCAGGTGGGGTGGAACTGGATAAATTCCATATTGGCTACGCGGCAGCCTGCGCGCCAACCCATGGCGATGCCATCGCCGGTAGCGGTGTCGGGATTGGTGGTATAGAGATAAACCTTGCCGGCACCGCCAGTCGCCAATACTATGTTATTAGCGCCGATGGTGTAGACCTGTCCGGCTGCACTGTCCAGCACATAGGCGCCATAGCAGCGGTTGCCATTATTATCCGTGCGGCCCAGTTTCGCGCTGGTAATGAGATCGATCGCGACATGGTGCTCAAGCACGGTGATATTTGGATGGGTACGTGCCTTCTCGATCAGGGTCAGCTGCACGGCCTGCCCCGTCGCATCCGCCGCGTGGATCACGCGTCGTACACTGTGACCGCCCTCCCGGGTTAAATGATACCCGGTCCCGCTGCCCTGGTTTCGAGTGAACGGAACGCCCTGGCTAATGAGCCACTGGACGGCCCGGGGTCCTTCTTCCACCACGTACCGCGTAACGGCTTCGTTACAGAGACCCGCACCGGCGGTAAGCGTGTCCCTTATGTGGGCTTCGGGCGAATCTTCCTCCGACAAAACCGCAGCAATCCCCCCCTGCGCCCACCCGCTGGCGCCGTCCAGTAGCGCACGTTTGGTAATGAGGCCCACCTTGTTGGTTTGCGCCAGATTCAGCGCCAGGGTGAGGCCAGCCAGACCGCTGCCGATGATCAGAGTGTCGAAATTAAGCTGTGGCAATTGGGCAATTGGGCAATTGAGTATTCTTGTTTTAATTCCAATGAATGCAATAATAACAGACCTGCCGCCGGTCTTTATACGCATTATGCCATCATGCTTTGCGACACGGGATAGCGACACGGGGCAGGAAGTCGAACCGGCGGGTTAGCCGCATAAGTAAAGCGAAGCGCAACCATCATTCCGCTTATTTCAACCTCACTCCTATTGCTTGCTTCACCACCAGCCTAATCCTTTGCGTGGTATCCATGCATTAGAAAATCCTGAGGGGCTGCACTTCACTCCAACCTCACCGAAACTTCACGCGTCAACGGATGGGAAGGTCGGAACAGGTCTTATAGTAAATATTGGAAAGGACGCCCCCGCTCTTCTCCCCATTTTAATAGCAAAGGCTATGTCTGCTATCGTACAGAACGCGCTGCGCCGCGGGTGCACATTATCTTCTTGCACCGATTTTTGCCCTGGCCACATAAAAACCGATTGACGAACAAAAAAAGGAGACTTTTCCTCATGCCTAGTGATAACAGCCAAGACATGCAAGCATGCATCGACGCGTGCAGCCATTGCCACCAGATCTGCCTGCAAACCGCCATGAATCATTGCCTTGAAACAGGCGGGAAACATGTGGAGCCCGAGCATTTCCGACTCATGATAAACTGCGCCGAAATCTGCCAGACGTCGCTTAATTTCATGCTGAGCGGTTCAAGGCTGAGCAATCACGTCTGTGGTGTCTGCGCCAGAATTTGCGATGCTTGCGCGGAAAATTGCGAAAAACTGGATGGGATGGAAGAGTGCGCCCGCGCCTGTCGCAAATGCGCGGAAAGCTGCCGAAGCATGGCGGGCTACAGTCACTGATTCTCGCAACCCCACTTTCGGCAGAATGCCGGATTGAAGCAGCAACACTGTGAGTAGCAAGTACCCCCGGGATTGCGGTTGATGCGATGTAAAGTTACGTAGAGCGCAGTAATTTGAACCGCGACCCTCGTCTGGCTATGTCACGTTTTTATGCAGCACCTGCAAGAATGAGGATGCCGATAAAGTGAAACCAGGGCAATCGAATCGGCCTTTTCCATTCTTCGGTCTCTTAAATTAACTTTTGAACTATTATTAAGGTCGTTTTTTAGTTGTAAAACTATCCGGAATTGCGCCATGAACTCTGCCACATCGAATAACCACATTTTCAGCTGAACTAATTTATATTATGCGTTGTCTGTTCACACAGGTCGCCAATAGCGTGTCTGCGCGTAACACCCAGATGGACCCTTGAACGAGTATACTTGACTGGGCTGCCTCGTAATGTAGCAGCCACAAGTATAAAAAACACAAATTCAGGGATTAGGCGGCATGGGTGACCGGGAAATCGATCAGCAGCTGGTGGAGCGCGCGCAACAAGGAGACAAACATGCGTTCGATCTGCTGGTGGTCAAGTATCAACGCAAACTTGCACGACTGCTATCGCAATTTATCCGCGACTCGGCGGAAGTGGAGGATGTGACCCAGGAAGCGTTTATAAAGGCTTATCGCGCGTTACCGTCGTTCCGTGGGGACAGCGCGTTTTATACCTGGTTGTACAGAATTGGTATTAATACGGCAAAAAATTTTTTGGTGGCTCAAGGTCGGCGTGCGCCGACGACCACCGCCGGCTTCGATAACGAAGACGCCGAAGGCTTTGAGGAGGGTAGTCATTTACGGGAGATGAACACGCCGGAAAGCGAACTGACGAGCAAGCAGATCGCGCAGACGGTTAATCAGACCCTGGACGAACTGCCTGAAGAATTGCGTACAGCAATTACGCTGAGAGAAATTGAAGGGCTAAGTTATGATGAAATTGCTGTCATCATGAATTGTCCCATCGGTACGGTTCGGTCGCGAATATTTCGTGCCCGGGAAGCTATAGCGGAAAAACTACGGCCCCTGCTGGGGACCGGCAAAGATAAGAGGTGGTAGCATGCAAGATAAAATATCAGCGTTGATGGACGGCGAGCTGGATCCTGAAGAGGCAGCGGTTGTCGTCGACCAATTCAAAAAAATGGATGGCTTACGCGAGCAATGGGCGCTTTATCATCTGATCAGCGATTCGCTGGGGCAATCCGATGCAAAACTTTTCGATATCACACGTCGCGTCGGCGCAAGGTTAGCGAACGAACCGGATATAGCGGCGGTGCGCGCACGGCGCTTGTCGATGAAGCATAAACCGATTGCCTACGCTGCCGCCGCCTCGATCGCGGCAGTAGCCGTCGCGGGATGGATGAGCCTGCAAACGATGCAACAACCGGAGATAGCACGGCAAAATATGGCGCAGAACAATCCCGCTCCAGCAGCCGCTGTTCCGGCGGTTCCGGCAGCGGTGTCGGCTCCGGCGCAAATCAACGATTACCTTCTTGCGCATCGGGAGTTTTCGCCTAGTACCTCGGTGCATGGCGTAGCACCTTATATGCGTACGGCCGCGGAATCGCACCAAAATTTTGCCAGATGACACGGGTCGCGCTGGCTACCCTCTTGCTGTTATGCGCCAACGTTCAACCTGTATTTGCGCAACATTCGCCCAGCTCATCCCCAGAGGCATTAAACTGGCTGCAAAAGATTGCTGCCGCGCCTCGTCAGTATAACTACGTCGGCACTTTCATTTATTCATCCGGCGATCATATCGAGACCTCTCGCATCGTCCATTTCGTGAATGAGGACGGCGAGCAGGAAAGAAGCGAAGTGCTGGATGGCGCACCTCGGGAAATCATCCGTAATAATGATGAGATGAGGTGCTATTTGCCGGAAAGCAAGACCGTTGTCACTGAAAAGCGCTGGCTTCGAAAAGTTTTTCCGGCACTGCTGCCGCAGCCCTTGAATAATCTGGATGAGAACTATATTGTCAAGAAAGGTGGGCAGGAGCGCGTCAGCGATTACCTTTGCCAGGTAATCGAACTGGAACCCCGGGACGATAAGCGCTATGGCCAGAAACTATGGGTAGATATCCATACGGGCCTGCTGCTTAAAGCTGCAGTGATGGATAAGGACCGCATCGTCGAACAGTTTGTTTTTACTGCATTGAAAATTGGCGGCAATGTAGATAAAGAACTATTGAAATCCAAATACGCGGGGAAAGCTGCCGAGTGGCGCACCACCAATCTCGTATCGTCTACAGTAGGACGCGGCAAACTCGGCTGGCAGGTTAAAGATCCTCCTTCTGGATTCAAAAAGATCATCGAAATGAAGCGTCATCTCTCAGGAAAGCCGGCACCAGTGGGGCATATCGCATTATCGGATGGCCTTGCGGCGGTATCGGTGTTCATCGAGCCGGTATCCAAGGATTCCCCCCCCCCGAGTGACGGGCTTTATCACAGCCGCGGTGCAATCAACATCTATAGCCGTACTATGGCGGACAACGTTGTAACAACGGTAGGCGAAGTTCCGCCGGCCACCGTAATGCAAATCGGGAACTCGGTAAGCAGGAAGGCCGATTAGAAACGGGATGGGAATCGGATTGGAACCTCAAGACCAGCTTGAGTTGTATTCCGATGCACGCCAATGACGAACCACGAACCGGAAAAACATGTCCGGTAGTCCTCGTTCAGGTTGCCTGCCATCAGGTCCGGGTGCTGACGGTGAGTAAAAATGCCCAGCCTATACCGCTTGATTCCTGAGGCTGTTACGAACCGTTTCTGGCGCGCCAGACCGAAAAGTTCGGTATGATAGTCTTGCGGAAGCTCAGCTATTTATCTCGAATGGAAGGTTTATTCGTTTTTATTCCTATGGAAGACAGAGAATGATACGCAAATTTGTTCTGATCACGCTGATTGGATTGTCAACTACCGTTTTCGCACAGAACCGGGAATTACCCGATTTTACCAGTCTCGTTGAAAAAGAAGGCGCTGCCGTGGTGAATATAAGCACGGTGCAAGCACCCAGCGTGGTTTCCAATCGGGATTTTCCAGGGATGCCTAATATTCCCGAGGATGACCCATTTTTTGAATTTTTTCGCCGACACATGCAGCCCTATGGCGCACCCAGGGATTTCGAGTCGAAATCCCTGGGGTCGGGCTTCATCATCAGTTCTGATGGCTATATCCTGACCAATGCGCACCTGGTGGAGTCTGCCGACGAAATTACGGTAAAGCTTACCGACAAACGCGAATTCCGCGCCAAGCTGATAGGCGCCGACCGGAAAACCGATATCGCGCTTCTCAAAATCGAAGCCAGCGGCCTGCCTAAGGTAACCCAAGGCGATCCGAGCAAAATGAAAGTTGGCGAATGGGTAGTGGCGATCGGTTCGCCCTTCGGCTTTGAAAACAGCGTGACCGCCGGCATCGTCAGCGCCAAAGGGCGCTCTCTGACGCAGGAAAATTTTGTACCTTTCATTCAGACCGACGTGGCGATCAATCCCGGCAATTCGGGTGGGCCACTATTCAATATGAATGGCGAAGTAGTGGGTATCAATTCTCAGATTTACAGCCGTACCGGCGGCTTCATGGGCTTGTCATTCGCTATCCCCATCGATGTAGCCACGAATATTTCAAATCAGTTGATCGCTACCGGCAAGGTGAGCCGTGGCAGGATTGGCGTACTGATACAAGAAGTGACCAAGGAACTCGCAGAATCCTTTGGATTGCCGAAACCTGACGGCGCGCTGGTCGCTTCGGTACAAAAGGGCAGCCCCGCAGAGAAAGCGGGTATGGAAGCGAGAGACGTCATTTTGAAGTTTGACGGCAAACCCGTGACTGCTGCAGGCGATTTACCGCGTATTGTAGGCGCCACCAAGCCTGGGACGAAGGTGCCGGTGCTGGTTTGGCGTAACGGCGCCACCAAAGAAATGACGGTGACGGTAGACGAAACGCCACCGGATGAGAAACCGGTGGGCCTGGGCGGTAAACGCGGTAAAGCGCCGGATACATCCAATCGTATCGGGCTCAGCTTGAGCGAACTCAGCGCAGACCAGAAGAAACAATTGGAGGTGGACAACGGCCTGCTGGTGGAAGACATGGTGCCAGGCATCGCCAGTCACGCAGGTGTCCGCCCGGGTGATGTGATCCTAAGCATAAATAATCAGGATGTTACCACCGTCGAGCAATTCAATCAGTTGCTCAACAAGACCGGAAAAGGGCGTAACATCGCACTTCTCGTCAGACGCGGCGATACCGCGACTTTCATCACGATGAAGCTCAATGGCAACGACAGCAAATAACCCGGCCGCTTCCGATACCGACACCTATCCATTGACGTTGGTGGTATACAGCCGAGAGCATTGCCATCTCTGCCAGGACATGATTGCCGCCCTGCGAGAATTACAGGCGCGGCTTTTTTTTCACCTCGACGTGGTGGATGTGGATAGTGATGAAGAGCTACAGTCGCGTTACGGCTTAAAGGTTCCGGTACTGCTAGCCGGAGGAGAGGAAATTTGCCACTATCACCTCGATCCTGTTGCGCTTGATGCTTATTTCGCCAAAATTCGCTAGAATGCATATTCTTGAATAGACGAGGTTGCCGGATTCGCGCAAGACCTGCGAGGACCAATACCATACATTTTCAAGAGGGCACAATAGTGCCCTTTTTAGTTGTTTATATTCCCGCCATTCTGATCATCATCCTCTTTGATTCCATCCTGATTCCCTGACCGCTGATGCAGCACATTCGTAATTTTTCCATCATTGCCCATATCGACCATGGTAAATCCACCCTCGCCGATCGCATCATTCATTTGTGCGGCGGTCTGTCGGACCGCGAAATGGAGCAGCAGGTACTGGATTCCATGGACCTGGAGCGCGAGCGCGGAATTACGATCAAGGCGCAGACGGCCGCGCTGGAGTACACGTCGCGCGATGGTACTCATTATCTGCTGAACCTGATCGATACGCCGGGACACGTCGATTTTTCCTACGAAGTATCGCGCTCGCTGGCGGCTTGTGAAGGCGCGCTGCTGGTGGTGGATGCCTCGCAGGGCGTAGAAGCCCAGACCGTTGCAAATTGCTACACTGCCATCGAGCAGGGGGTGGAGGTAGTGCCGGTACTGAACAAGATCGATCTGCCTGCAGCCGAACCAGCGCGCGTAATTGAAGAGATAGAGGATATTATCGGCATCGACGCCCAGGATGCGCTGTTTTGCAGCGCCAAGACCGGAGAGGGCGTGCTGGATATCCTCGAAGCGGTTATTACACGTATCCCACCACCCAAAGGCGATCCTGCTGCGCCGTTGAAGGCCCTGATCATTGATTCATGGTTCGATAACTATGTTGGCGTAGTGATGCTGGTGCGGGTATTGGATGGGATACTCAAACCCAGAGACAGGATATTGCTGATGGCCAGCAAAGCGGTCCATCTATGCGAGCAGGTCGGCGTGTTTACGCCCAAGTCAAAAAACCGGGAATCTCTCGGTGCAGGCGAGGTGGGCTTTATTATTTCCGGCATCAAGGAATTGAAATCGGCCAAGGTGGGCGATACGGTAACTTTGGCGGAACGTCCGGCCAGCCAGCCGATGCTTGGCTTCAAAGAGATAAAACCGCAGGTATTTGCCGGCCTTTATCCAGTGGAATCGAACCAGTATGAGGCTTTGCGCGATGCATTGGAGAAATTGAAGCTTAATGATTCCTCGTTGCAATATGAGCCAGAAACATCGCAAGCCCTGGGTTTTGGTTTCCGCTGCGGTTTTCTCGGCCTGCTGCATCTCGATATCGTACAAGAAAGGCTGGAACGGGAATACGGCATGGATCTCATTACCACCGCCCCGACAGTTGTATATCAGATAATGATGCGCGACGGCTCGACGACTGAAATCGAGAATCCGTCAAGACTGCCTGATCTCTCGAAAATAGAGGAAATCCGCGAACCGATCATTACTGCTACCATCCTCGTTCCACAAGAATATGTGGGTGCGGTCATAACGCTTTGCATCAGCAAGCGCGGAACGCAGAAGAACATGCAATACATGGGCAGGCAGGTGATGCTCACCTACGAAATGCCGCTCAATGAAGTAGTGATGGATTTTTTCGATAAGTTAAAATCCACAAGCCGCGGGTATGCGTCGCTGGATTACGAGTTCAAGGAATTTCGAGCTTCCGATCTGGTTAGGTTGGACATTCTCATTAACGGCGAGAAGGTGGATGCACTGTCACTGATTGTGCACCGGGCCAGCAGCCAGTACCGGGGACGGGAACTCGCGCAGAAAATGCGCGAACTGATTCCTCGGCAAATGTTCGATATTGCGGTACAAGCCGCCATCGGCGCGCATATCATCGCGAGAGAAAGTATCAAGGCGCTGCGCAAGAACGTGCTTGCCAAGTGCTATGGCGGCGACATCAGCCGCAAACGCAAGCTGCTCGAAAAACAGAAAGCCGGAAAAAAACGAATGAAGCAGGTCGGGAATGTCGAGATTCCCCAGGAAGCCTTTCTGGCTATTCTGCAAGTGGGCGACAAATAACAACGATGGGCATCAGTATTCAAAAGGCTTATATACGCCAGCCAGAGCAGTTTTTGCCTTCAATACGGCGCCAGATATTATCACTCGGGAACGCGGAATGAACTTTCCTCTCATCATGCTGATACTGCTGATAGCAACCGGCGGTATCGCATTGCTCGATCGCTTCGCGCTGCGACGCCATCGCGCGCCGGAAGCCCAGGGACCGTGGTGGGTGGAGTATCCCAAAAGTTTTTTTCCCGTGATCCTGGTCGTCTTTTGCCTACGATCGTTTTTGGTGGAGCCTTTCAAAATCCCATCCGGCTCGATGATCCCGACTCTGCTGGTAGGGGATTTTATACTGGTGAACAAATATACCTATGGTATTCGGTTGCCCGTCATCAATCTCAAACTATTGGACGTGAAAGAGCCACAGCGGGGTGAAGTAATGGTGTTCCGCTATCCGGAGAACCCCTCGATGGATTATATCAAACGCATTATCGGGGTTCCGGGTGATACCGTCACCTATCACAACAAGAGGCTTGCTGTAAATGATATTCCAGTTAAAACGCAGCCGGACGGGGAATATACTTATGTGGAATCCGGCCTGAATTACGTCTACAGCCGTCGTTTTAGCGAATCGGTAGGAGATCATAGCTATAAGATTCTCATCAATTCTGAAGTTCCTGCCATACAGCTTGCCGGCGTGCGTCCATTCCCCCATCATGAGAATTGCAGCTACAATGACAATGGTTTTACCTGCAAGGTGCCAGAAGGCAATTATTTCACTATGGGCGACAACCGGGACAGCAGCAGCGATAGCCGATACTGGGGATTTGTTCCGGAGCGCAATATTGTCGGCAAGGCATTCATGATCTGGTGGAATTTCAATGATCTCAAGCGAATCGGGTTATCCATTGACTAGCCGGGGCCAAGGTGAATCACGGCGGGCAATTGCGCCATACGATAATAGAGGGTCAGCTGCGGCCCGGATCAAAAATCGTATAAAACTTGCCAGGATATGAACAGTGATGCACTGTGCCGGAAAATAGGCTACATTTTTAATCGACCTGAGCTGCTGCGTCAGGCACTGACTCACCGAAGCCATAGCCTTCCACACAATGAGCGCCTCGAATTTCTCGGCGATAGTGTGCTCAACTGTGCCATCGCAGGATTGATATTCAGGCACTTTCCGGACCTCACGGAAGGTAACCTATCACGAGTCCGGGCCAACCTGGTCAATCAGCAAGCACTGGCCGAGCGAGCCCAGATACTTGGATTGGGAAAGCTGATCAGATTTGGCGATGGAGAACTCAAAAGTGGCGGAGAGCAGCGTCCTTCTATTCTCGCCGACACACTGGAGGCGATACTCGGAGCGATATACCTCGATGGAGGTTTTACCCAGGCTGAGAAGGTCATTACAGCGCTTTTCGCTCCGTTACTGAAAGGGCTGAATGCGCAGACGCTGGGCAAAGACCCTAAAACGCTTCTTCAGGAATATCTTCAGGGCCTCAGGCTGGCGCTGCCACAGTATTCTGTTATCGCCACCACCGGCGAAGCTCACCAGCAGCAATTCAAGGTGGAATGCATGATTGTAAAACCTGATATCCGCACTGTGGGAGAAGGTGTCTCCAGGCGTAGCGCGGAGCAGGAAGCAGCGAAACAAGCTTATGAGCAGCTTCATTCGCGCCGTTAGCAAACGGCAGATAGGGCAGAAAGTCCCTTTATGTTTTTTTGCGCTGCACGCTCGCCCATCACCGGCTTTCCCTTCCCGTTAACCATTTCCTGCATGAATATTGACCTCGACCATTCTACCGATCCCAACCATAGTAGTGGCTATGTCGCTATCGTGGGACGCCCCAACGTCGGCAAGTCGACGCTATTGAATAGCCTCGTTGGGCAAAAGATCAGTATCACATCAAAAAAATCACAGACCACGCGCCATCGCATCAACGGCATTCTCACCGACGCGCGATCCCAGTTTATTTTTGTCGATACTCCCGGTTTTCAGACACGGCATACGAATCGTCTGAATAGCGCAATGAATCGTATCGTTACTCAAAGCCTGCGCGATGTGGATGCGGTAATATTCGTTATTGAGGCGATGCGTTTTGATGATCGCGACAAAATGGTCGTCAAACTCTTGCCCGGAGACCGGCCGGTGATTCTTGCTGTCAACAAGGTAGATCGGATGATCGATAAATCGCAGATGCTTCCCTTTCTCGAAAAAATGGCAAAGGAATTTCCTTTTGCGGCAATCGTTCCGGTAAGCGCTGAGCGTGGAACCCAGTTATCGGCGCTTATAAACACAATTCGGCCGTATTTGCCGCAAAACCCGCCATTGTTCAGCGAAGACGAGGCAACTGACCGCGATGAGAGATTCATCGCCGCCGAGCTGGTTCGTGAAAAATTGTTCAGGCTGTTGGGTGAAGAAATTCCCTATTCAACCAGCGTCATCATCGATCAATTCAAAATGGAGGGAGAGCTGCGCAAAATTGACGCCTCCATCATCGTGGACAAGGCCAATCAGAAAGCGATCATCATTGGCAAGGGCGGGGAAAAGCTCAAGCTGATCGGTACCACCGCACGCAAGGATATGGAGGAAAATTTTGGTGGTAAGGTATATCTCAAGATCTGGGTAAAGGTTAAAAGTGGCTGGGCTGATGACGCGCGGGTTTTGAAAACCCTGGGGTATTCGTAAACCCGGTTGACGAATAATGACCGCGGACAAACAGCGTCAGGACGCCCAGCCCGCATTCGTGCTGCATACTTACCCATACCTTGAAACCAGCCTCGTGGTGGAAGCGTTCACGCGCAATTTCGGACGAGTGCCGCTGGTGGCAAAGGGAGCCAAGCGTCCAAAATCCGCCTTCAGGGGCCTATTACGGGCTTTTCAGCCGCTGCAACTCAGTTGGGGTGGAAAAACGGAACTGCGCACGCTGCACAAGGCGGAATGGCAGGCAGGCCAGATGCCGTTGCAGGGGACAGGCCTCATCTGCGGTTTTTACCTCAACGAGTTGCTGGTGCGCCTGTTGCACCGTAACGATCCGCATGAACAGCTATTCATATATTACCAGGAGGCCCTGTCCGCGCTGAGCAACGGGAAAGATTACATTCCCATACTGCGGCGCTTTGAACAACGGCTGCTGCAAGAGCTCGGTTATGCCTTGACACTTGACCGCGACGCCTCCGGCAATTCCATCGATGCGAATAAAGATTATTGCTATGAAATCGAGCGTGGGCCGGTACCGTTCAATGGACATCACTGCGATCAGGGCTTGCAATTGGACGGCAAGACGCTTCTGGACATGGAGCGGGGTGATTATTCCGACACGCTGACACGGCAACAGAGCAAGGCGCTGATGCGCTATATACTCAACCACTATCTCGGCGATAAACCACTCCATACGCGCCAACTGCTGAAAGACCTTCAGCAGCTATGATATATCCATTAGATAATCACTCCTGCTTGCGCCAGCTCAACGTACATGAACGCCTGAAACCCGCAAGCTTGAGCGCCGTGCCTTCAAGTCTTGCGGACGAAGACACGGCTCCACGGCAGACACGAAACCATTACCGCAAGCGAGGTTGAAACGATAGATTACCTGTGGAGAGTCCCAGGAAAGCATGATTGATCAACTTGAAGCGGGAAGAAAATAGATGCAACCGAATATCGAGGCATTTCTTGATCCAGTGACGCAGACGCTTAGCTATATTGTCTTCGACGAACCCGGTGGCACCTGCGCAATCATCGATCCCGTGCTGGATTACGACCACAGGTCGGGCAGAACGAATACTTTATCCGCAGACAGCCTGATTGCGTTCGTGGAAAACCAGCGACTGAAAGTGGAGTGGATTCTTGAAACACATGTGCACGCTGACCATCTGACTTCAGCACATTATCTCAGGAGTCAACTGGGCGGAAAAACCGGCATCGGGCGTGAGGTACCAAAAGTACAACGGATCTTCAAGGAGATATTCAACCTTGGGCCCGAATTCATGCCGGATGGCCGCCACTTTGATCATCTCCTGGGGAATGACGAGACCTTCGAAATCGGTAAATTGAGTGCAAAGGCGATTTCGACCCCCGGCCATACGCCTGCCGACTTGTCTTATCAGTTCGGCGACGTCATCTTTATTGGCGATACGCTCTTTATGCCCGATCTCGGCACGGCACGCGCCGATTTCCCTGGAGGGGATGCGCGCCAGCTATTTCGGTCGATACGCAAACTGTTGGAACAACCGGCGGAGACCCGGTTGTTCATGTGCCACGACTACCCGCCCCCAACCCGCCAGGCCCGCTGGGAAAGTACCGTCGCTGAGCAGCGTGCACGGAATATACATGTGCACGACGGAATCTCCGAAGACAGTTTTGTCGCCATGCGCGAAGCACGTGACGCTACGCTTGATATGCCGATGCTGTTGCTTCCATCGGTGCAGGTTAACGTGCGGGCGGGAGGGATGCCACCGCCGGAAGGGAATGGTGTTTCATATTTGAAAATACCGTTGAACCTGATCTGATAAGCTGAGAGTGGACGCTTGCGTGATACCCTTTATCCTTTATCCTTTATCCTTTATCCTTTGGCAATGGCAGCGAATTTGTTCAATGGCTGATTTACTGCCGTATAGCCTGTATAGATAGGTGTCATGCGAATAAAAGATACACCGCCAGTAGTACCCCCACCCCGGCGACAGATACAGATAGAAACGATGTAAGCCATGGTATGGCCAGTTTGGGCAAATCCTCCGGCGGGAGAGACCGTATATAAAGCCTGTGATTATGGAAAGCCCCCAGGATAACTAAGGAACCGGCCAGCACAAGAATAATGCCAAGCGCTTCCGAAGACCAATGAGGCGCCGCTGCCGAAATTCCGGTTGAAGCCGTCATGAGGTTCAGAAACAGTCTGAACCTGGCGACGACAAAACCGAGCGCCGTTATAGTAAGCCCTGTTCGCACCCATGCTAAAAGTGTGCGTTCAGCTGCGAAGAAAACTCGTGGATCCGACATCTTTTCTAGCTCGCTCTCTTCCCTGCGGGTTTCCGAACGGGTTAATTTTATAGCGATACCGTGCGACCAAGCTGAATCTCATACTCCTTTTACCACCGTAATCGGAATCGCGCACAAAGCATGTTGTCCTTCCAATACAGTCTACTATAGTATAGTGAGTTTTTATTTGAGCATCATCGCCTGGCTATTGTAAAACGCGAGGCATGTACAGGTTCATCGGCAACCTTGGTCAGGCTTGGTTTTTGCCAGCAGCCAGTCAGCGCTGTGCCTGCCGCAAGCAAAGGTTTTTCCTACGCGCTGATCGAGTAATTGGCGTGATACAGTGGCAAAATGCCCAGCTACTGCATGCGCTATCATTTTGACCACCGCGCACAGACTGCAATTATTGAGACAAGCAAGAATTATGATAAAACTCGGCGTCAATATTGATCACGTCGCCACACTCCGGCAAGCGCGACGCACGTCCTACCCCGACCCTGTAGAGGCGGCGTTAATCGCCGAATCTGCCGGAGCGGATGCGATTACGCTGCACCTGCGCGAAGACCGTCGCCACATCCAGGACAAGGATGTGGAACTTTTGCGCGGCTCGCTTAAAACCCGCATGAATCTCGAAAGCGCGGTGACCGATGAAATGATCGATTTTGCGCTCCGCATCAAACCCCATGATGTTTGTCTTGTGCCTGAAAGACGGGAGGAACTGACAACCGAGGGCGGGCTCGATGTGCTGCAGCACTTCGATCAAGTGCAACGCGCCTGTCGCAAATTGGCGGAGGCTGGCATCCGCGTATCGCTATTTATCGATGCGGATCATGCACAGATCAATGCTGCAGCAGACTCCGGTGCGCCGGCTATCGAAATTCATACCGGTCATTATGCCGATGCGGACACCACCGACGAGCAACAGCATGAGCTGGAGCGGGTCCGCATCGCAGTAGCGGAAGGCCTTCGCCAAGGGCTGCAGGTCAATGCAGGCCATGGATTGCATTATCACAACGTTCAATCCATCGCGGCGATGAGCGGCATATCCGAACTCAATATCGGCCATTCAATCGTGGCTCGCGCTCTATTTGTCGGTTTTGAACAGGCAGTACGAGAGATGAAAAAGCTGATGATCGAAGTGCGCAAATGATTTATGGGATCGGAACCGATCTGGTCGAGCCATCACGTATTGCGCGATTACTGGAAAAATATGGCGAGCGTTTTGCCAAAAGATTACTAACGAATGAGGAATGGCCGGACTACATCAAGAGCGGCCAGCCTGCCATGTTTCTGGCCAAGCGTTTTGCCGCCAAGGAAGCCTTGTCCAAAGCAATCGGCACGGGTATGCGCTACCCGGTAAGCTTGACCCATATTGGAATAACCCATGACGACCTGGGCAAACCGTACTTTACCTTTCACCCGGCATTGAGCACGCTTTTCACGAACAAAGGCATTACCAGCCATCATCTTTCCATTAGCGACGAGTTAAATCTTGCCTGTGCTTTTGTTATTCTGGAAAAATAGCTGTCCACTTTATAATATCAATTTCTTGTATGACTCAAGAAGCTTGTCATAAAACATAAAACCTGCAGCACCGACATTTCTTGCGCCTTATCTTCCCCGAAAATTTCAATTCAAATTCATAGAGACGCACTATGTCGCTCGGCCCTGTCATGCTCGACATCGAAGGCACGCAACTTACTGTCGACGATAAAATAAAACTCCACCACCCGCTGATCGGCGGCGTGATCTTATTCAAGCGCAATTACTCATCATTCATGCAGCTCAAGCAGCTGACCGCCGAGATCCATGCACTTCGAACTCCACCATTATTAATAGCAGTAGATCATGAGGGCGGCAGAGTACAGCGTTTCCGGGAGGATTTCACGAGACTGCCCCCTATGCGCGAACTGGGCAGGATCTGGGACGCACACCCCCGCCACGCTCGACACCTGGCGCAGCAGACGGGCTACGTATTGGCTGCAGAACTGCGCGCAGCGGGGGTGGATTTCAGCTTTACCCCGGTGCTGGATATGGATTATGGGCAGAGCTGCGTCATCGGTGACCGTTCCTTTCATCGTAAACCGCAAGCGATCACCGAGCTGGCGCATAGCCTTATGTCCGGCCTGAAATCCAGCGGCATGACGGCGGTGGGAAAGCATTTCCCGGGACACGGCTATATTCAGGCGGATTCCCATGTTGAAATGCCGGTAGACGAACGTTCATACGCGGAAATCGAAGCAAACGACCTGAGCCCATTTCGCAAAATGATCGATTTCGGCCTTGCTGGCATCATGCCGTCGCACGTGGTTTACCCGAAGGTGGATATGCGACCGGCAGGCTTTTCCGACATATGGCTGAAAAAAATTCTCCGCGGAGAACTTGGCTTTGAAGGATGTATTTTTAGCGATGATTTGAGCATGGAAGGCGCAACAGTTATCGGAGATGTGGTGCAGCGCGCACAAACAGCACTAGCGGCGGGTTGCGATATGGTCCTGGTGTGCAATGATCCAGAGGCAGCGGATATATTACTGGCGGAATTAAAATGTGACATTGCAGCGGTCAGCATTATTCGCCTCGCGCGCATGCGTGGAAGACCCCACCCCGCTTCGATCGCCGAACTGCGTGAGAACGCCAGCTTTGTGAAAGCAGTCGAACAGATTTCAAGCATTGGAATCCAGAGCGGCGAGTTGCCGCTGGCATAACGCGCCAGGTTCCTTTTCCTCCCCCGCCACGTCAGCAGGCTCTCTCGGTAGAGCGATGGTAAGCTTATCCGTAAGCGTGTTTTCAATCATCAAATAGAACATTGCGTTGCTCCCGTAGAGCCGTAGACCAGTGCCAAAATTTATCCGAGCCTGGTTGAAAAAGCGGTAAATGCAACTATATTGATTGTTAAGTGCTGATTCAATTTCTCAGCATTGGGTACAACATCAACAATATGGAGGCATTATGGCTATAACCCGTTATGAACCCTGGAGCCTGTTGCATCAACTACATAGAGAACTGGACCGCGCACGTGAAGGCGGGGATGGCGAGGGATCGACCGCTACTGCCGAATGGGCGCCAGCAGTCGATATCAAGGAGGATGCTGATAAATTCATTCTCCAGGCGGACCTTCCAGGAGTTAAACCGGAAGAAATCGATATCAGTATGGAAGAGGGCGTGCTGACTATCAAGGGCGAAAAGAAAACCGAAGCCAAAACTGAAAAAGAAGGATACAAGCGGGTTGAGCGTACTTATGGCTCTTTTTACCGACGCTTTAGCTTACCCGATACCGCAAATCCGGACGCGATATCGGCAAAATCAAATCATGGGGTGCTGGAAATTGTCATCCCTAAACGTGAAGCTGTCCAGCCAAAAAAAATCAGCGTAACCTCTGCCGAGTGAGTGATCTGACGGAGTCTTCGGGCTCCGTTTTTTTGATCGGAATCCGATATTGGACGGGAAACTCACCAGAAAGGTGAAGCTCAGGGTACAAAAAAGCCTTTTCGGTTATAGCGCTGATTGACAAATGAGCTCAAAAACGAGCGGTCAACTGCGGATTCAGCTTGATGGCAGATGGTTGATGCGCACGCGATACGTGAGAGTGGCCTTGCCGTTCGCGGGGATTGATATTTTCCATTCCGCAATGCCGGATGTTCTCTTGACATGAGGTTGAGATTCCGAAACCATCGTCCAGTCTCCTGGCACGGGTTCTCGTACAACCACTGTAACCGATTCTTTTTTTACATTCTTCAATACAATTTGAAAAGCAGCTTCGACAATGCCATTGTGGCGCCCTTCCCCGCCTGATCTTTTGAAGTCCGTCTGCTTTTTATCGGCAGTCAAATCAAACGCGTCGCCCAGTTTCACGCGCACAGATCCATTCTCCGCCGTATGGTCGATCTGATCCTCGCCCACGAATTGCGCGTTACCCTGCGAGTCTTTTTTGTAAACCCGTACTACTCCCTTGGGTAGCGGAAGACCAAGCCCTTTGCCACTGTTTTGAAACTCAAAAATTACGCCAACTTTCGATATCTGGTCGAGATCCACACTCTGGCTGAAGTAATAATAGTCCGCTCCGGACAGCAGAAATTGCTTTGTGACGGAAATATGATTCGCGGACATCAGCGCTACCTGCTTGGTCTGAGCCTCCGCCAACGTTGTGGATCGCGGGAGCGTATACAGGTGATAATCAAGCAGCGACTCCTGCTTCATCTGCGTGAAATCCGCCATTTCCGCCGTCATGCTCATCGCTTTACGCTGCATTGGGAGCCGCTGGCGGCCCCGGTTCAGATCACCCGCCACGAGTTGCAACCGGGCATTCGGATAAGCAATTCCACTTTGATTGATCAGCGTAACCCAGCCGTTGAAATCAAGATGATCCTCACGATCGTTCAATTCCGCCACGTAATCTGCACGCCATGAAAGGCCCGACGTTAAATAGGAAAGCTCGAGATTCTGTTCGCCCTGAGCTGAATTGATGAGCAAGATCACCAGGGTCGGCTTATCGCGCAAACCCTCTGGCACACCTGGAAACGCCAGTCTGCCTGGATTACCCGTCTCGATACGATCGCCGAACTCGAGTACTGCCCCGTTATTTGCCGCTAGCACTATGGCCGTTTCTCTGGTTTCAGTACCGGTCGCCGGGTTGGTGCGGATGGCGATTACTTCCTTTCCGACATACTTTTCCAGTAATTTTTCTGGCGTCAACAGTTCGGAATTAAAATTCTGCTCCAGTAATCGAAATCCCGCGGAGTGAGTCAGATTACGCAGCTGCGCCGTTTCAGGGTGTATCTGGCCGGAGATGTCACGCCAGGCCAGCTTGTTGAAATCCAGGTCAAGCTTGACCCGGCGCGTATCCTTCACTAGCGCCAGATCATCATTGTAAATCGTGACAGCCATGCCTTTTTGTTCAGCGGCAGCGATGACTTTCTCTTCACCGGCTCCTCCAGAAGCCGCAACGGCCCCGAAGGAAGCCATTGCGAAGCTCGCGGTGACAATTCCTGTTACCCAAATTTTCAGCATTTCATTACCTGATTTCTGTTTTCTTACCCGGTTACTCAGCAAGCTCTATAGTGGGCTTGTCTCGGAGGCCTGAATACCCCTGCGCGACACGATAATATACATGCCGCAATGGTTTACCGTCCCGCATGAGCGCCAACTCCTTTACTGGCCCCGGTTGAACCAGCGCGGGTGTAATATCGTCTACCCCCGCGATATCATGCTCGAGCTGATGGGGCTTCATGCCCACCAGAATGATCGGCCGGGTCGTTGGTGGCTCCGATGGATACCAGAAATCGTACATCGCGGCGTTCTGGCCGAACATGTTGCGCGAGCGTATGTCCATCGGCTCCTCTTTATTATAGAAAGACAGGGCGCTGGCGACCGACCACCGGCTCATTCCCACCACGATAGGCTCCTGCCCGGCCTGCTGTCGAACCGCCGATACAACCCGCTCGACCTCCTCTGTTGCCTCTCGCCAGAAATAGTGCTGATTGAAAACCGCGTATGGAACCCCGGGTATGCCGAGCACGACATAGTGAAGCGCGAATGCATAGAGAAATAAACAAACGCCGATGGTAGGTTTCCACGCCGCTCTGACGCGGTTTGCCAGAACTTGCCTATTGCCGGTTTGACCCATCATCCACGCCATGGTGGGCAGCACCGCAAGCCACACCGGCGCCGTCCAGTGAAACTTTGGCGCCCCAAACAGGCTGAGCCAAAAAAATGCGGCGAGCGGCACGGCGGTGAACACACGTATGAACAGGCGTCGCCTGCGCATGTACGGGTTGTCGGCGCCATCTTTACCGAGCAATGCCAGACCGGCAGCCAACATGCCTACGGGCGTTAAAACCAGCAAAATATGAAGAAACAACCATTGCAAAGAAAATTGGTTGCCTATTCCCGTAGCCCGCTGTGATTGAAATCGGATCGAGGCCCAGTCGTGCTGGAAATTCCAGATGATCACCGGCGAAAACAGCAGTAGCGCAAGCGCAGCGGCCAGATACGCATGCGGCCGGCGCAGCCAGCGGCGTGAGGCAGGATCGAGGATCACAAACAGCAGCGC